>CAZTCG010000180.1:0-3841 GCA_964612005.1 uncultured Flavobacteriaceae bacterium
TACTACAAACTGCAGATATATTGTTGTCTTTCAATATGCATTTCACTTGATTTTCAAGTTTATTGGGTAACCAAATATCGTCATTATCTAAAAAAGCTATCCAGTTTCCTATAGCCATTCTAATACCTATGTTTCTAGGAATAGCAGGTCTGCCGTTTTTACCACAATCAATCCATTTTACTATAGTGGTATCAAAAGTTGAAACAACATGCTTTGAATCATCTGTTGATCCATCATCACAAACTAAAATTTCTAAAGGAGGAAATGTTTGATTTAAAGCGCTTTCAATTGCCAGTTTTAATAAATTACTTCGATTGTAATTTGGTATTATAACTGATATTTTAATTAAATCTGCCAATTTTTATTTATGAATTACCCTTTTAATTAGTTGTTTTATTAATTGTGATAAACTTGCTTCGGTTAAAGGCAATGGGTAATTTGATGGAGGAGGAATTTCAGTGTTTTTATGAATAAACATATTTAAGTCATTAGTTTCAACTGATGAAAATATCGAGTTCCATTCAAAACCTTGAATAAATTTTTCAGGCATATCTGTAATCATTTTACTATGGCCAAGTCTTAAAGAATCAAGTAGGAAATTTTGAATTGGTTTAAAAAAATCTATGTTACAAGAATTTTTTGGCATGTAGTATAATATAGATTTTTCAGTATCAAATTTTAAAAAATTTTGATGAGCATTTATGTTATATAAAAATTCATAATAGATTAAAGGAAATTCGAAATATCCCATTTTTGATACTCTAAAAATTTCGTTCAAAAAGTTTGGGATATTGTCAACATGTTCTAAAACATGCGAACAGATAACATAATCAAATTCATTGTCGACAAAAGGAAATTTTTCTCCTTTATAATAAATGATTTTTTTATCAGTAATTAGTTTTTCGTTATGACCAAATTGAGCAATTTTTTCTTCCTCTGATTCATATTCTAATTCTAAAAGTATATCTGATCTATGAAAAGGATGAGCTCCAGGTCCAATTTCTAATACTTTAAAATTTGGTTGTATATTTTTTATTTTATCAGGAAAAAACATCAGTCAATTTTAGTTATGTTAGAATGCATCTGATTTAAAAGTAACCCACTTCTAGTGTTTATAATACGTTTGTCGTAATTTAAATTGCTAACATCAGAAATAGTAATAATTCCAGCTTGATCATTATATTGAATTACCTTTTTTTCGGTTGATAATCCTATTACCAATTTGTATTGATTTTCTGAATAAATAACTTCTGTGTTTTTAAAAACAACTTCATATTTACCCGGATTTAAATTTTCAGGTACAGTCCATGATGTTTGTATTGATAAGCCTAACATTGATGTAATGCCACATGCTATTACGAAATCGGTAGTTGGTTTATTAATAAAAAACTGAATTCGAACTTGCCAATTTTTTCCCATTGGAATTTCATTAATGGGATTATTAAATTCGTCTTCCACGCTAAGTTGATATGCATAACCATTTAACTCTTCCGCATTAACCGGAATTTCTATTTTAAAAATAGAATCTTGAGTATTGTTATTTTGAAGATATTGTTGAACAACATCATTGATGTCTCCAATCGACAAAAGATTGCCTTTTTGTAAAAGCATTCCTTTATTACATAGTTTTTGAACAGACTCCATTTGATGACTCACAAAAAGAATTGTTCTGCCATCATTTTCACTAACATGTTGCATTTTACCCAAACATTTTTTTTGGAAAGCTGCATCACCTACAGCTAATACTTCATCTACAATTAATATTTCGGGTTCTAAATGTGCGGCAACAGCAAAAGCAAGGCGAACATACATGCCGCTGCTGTATCGTTTAACGGGTGTATCTAAAAATTGTTCTACTTCACTAAATGCAACAATTTCATCAAACTTCTTGTCAATTTCGTGTTTATGCATTCCTAATATGGAACCATTCAAATAGATATTTTCTCTGCCCGATAAATCTCCATGAAATCCAGTTCCTACTTCCAATAATGAAGCCATACGGCCAATGTATTCAATTTTACCTTTTGTAGGTGGAGTGATGCGTGATAATATTTTTAATAGTGTTGATTTACCAGCGCCGTTTCTTCCAATTATACCAACTCTATCACCCTTATTTATTTCGAATGAAATATCATTTAATGCCCAGAATTCTTCAGTGTCTTTTTTTTGGGCAATGTTTTTTATGTTTCGTAAACTATTTAAAAAATTACCATAAAACGTATCGCTTTTAAGCGAGCTGTTTTTATTAAGTAAATATTTTTTACTTAATCCTTCAACTTTTATGACTGTGTTTTTACTCATTAAATATAATCAACAAAGTTGCGTTCAAATTTATAGAAGTATTTAAAACCAATAATTAAAAATAAAAATGAAGACACAATTGATAGAATGAAATAGATTAAATCATAACTAATTGGAGTTCCAAAAATTGAATATTTAAATCCATCAATAGCGGCAAGCATAGGATTAATGGAATAAAGATATTTTAAAATATCAGGCATACGTTGAAAATAAAACTCTGTTGGGAAAATAACGGGAGTAATATATAAACCTACTTGAAGTAATACCGGAACTATAAACTTTATATCTCTAAATTTTACATTTATTGTAGCGAAATATAAACCTAAACCAAACCCATTAATTAAAGTTAGAATAATAAATAAGGGAGCTAAAATTAGTTGCAAATGAATTTTTTGGCCGGAGATGATAAATCAAACAATTAATATTATTAAAGAAATTAAAAAATCAACTAAACAAACCAAAATAGCACTTATTGGTATAATTATTTTAGGAAAATATACTTTTGAAAAAAGATTTGAATTGCCAATAATTGAGTTACTTACATCATTAAATACATTAGCAAATAATTGCCATAACAACATAGCAGAAGCTACAAAAACAAAATTAGTTGCGATATCTGAATTGCTGTTGATTTTAGAAGCTATAAAACCAAAAACAATAATGTTAATTAGGGGCTTTATTATTGCCCACAAAATACCTGCAAATGCTTGTTTGTAACGAACTAAAAAATCTCTACGTGCTAAGTTGTTTAATAAACTTTTATACTTAATAATTTCTTTTAATGAAACAAAAGTTGTAGAAGTGGAATCAATTATGGTTTTTTCTTTGTTCAATTTTATTTAATAGACAGAAATTTTAAAAGGTAAATTTAACAATAAAAATAAAGCTTAAGTAATTAGTTAGTAAGCACCTTCAATTTTGCATATTTCAACAATAGTTGGCGTTTACCACCAATTTCAAAATCAACAGTTGCTTTAAGGTTTGGAAATTCACCTTCAATGAATTCAATTTTTCCTTTTCCAAACTGTGCATGTTCAACCATGTTTCCTTCACGTAAGTTTTTTATGGTTTCGGCATCCATGTTTTGATTGAAGGAATTGCTTTTTGAAGCATTCACATTTAATAATGGTTTTTTGCCTGCAACTTTAGGTTTAAAATTACTTTTAAACTGAGGTTCATCGTTTTTGTTGCCAAATGATCTGCCTTTCAATTTATCAAAAGCAGAATTACTGAATGTAGAACTTGGTATTTCCGGATATTCCACAAACTTATCATCCAACTCATCTAAAAAACGACTTGGTTCTGCATATACAATGTTCCCAAAACGATAGCGTGTAGTAGCATAGGTGAGTGTTGCGCGTTTTTCTGCTCGTGTTAGTGCAACATAAAACAATCTTCGTTCTTCTTCTAAATCTGCTCTTGAATTGATGCTCAATTGTGAAGGAAAAAGATTTTCTTCCAAACCAACAATAAATACATAAGGAAATTCCAAACCCTTTGCAGCGTGAATCGTCATTAAGGAAACCTTATCGAAATCAGT
>CAZTCG010000180.1:3851-4706 GCA_964612005.1 uncultured Flavobacteriaceae bacterium
TTTTCTTCTTCTTTGTCAACATCTGTCATTAAGGTAATTTCCTGCATAAACTCATCAAGCGTTCTCAATTCCGTTGTTGGTTCTGTTGCAAACAAATCTTCCTTTTGAACTTCCATGGAAGAGATGATACTTGTTTTTAATTCTTCTTCCTGCGGCGTTCTTGTTTGCAAAACAAAATCTTTTAAGCCGTTCAGCAATTCCTGAATATTTTCGTAACGACTAACGCCTTCAGGTGTTTTATCGGCATACAAATCTTTTAAAATTCCTGAGTTGATAGCAATTGTATTGCCCAGTTCAAAAGCATCTTTTACGGCCAATTGCAAACCAAAGTTTTTAATCAATGTGACAAAATCATTGATTTTATTGGCTGTTCCTCCATTTATGCCCAGATTAAAATCCTTTAAATTTTCGCAAACTGTAAAAATACTGATGCCATGTTCGGCTGCAGCTAAATCCAGTTTATCCATGGTGGTTGCACCAATGCCACGCGCTGGATAATTGATGATCCGTTTTAACGATTCATCATCGTGTTGATTGATGCTTAACCTGAAATATGCGAGTAAATCTTTTATTTCCTTGCGCTGATAAAATGAAATACCTCCGTAAATTCTATAAGAAATATTTAATTTACGCAATGCTTCCTCTAGTGCTCTCGATTGCGCATTGGTTCTGTATAAAATGGCAAACTGCTTATTAAATGCTTGTTCTCTGAGTTTCGTTTCAAAAATCAAATTGGCAACTTTTGCACCTTCTTCGTTATCGGTGTTTGCCTTTATCACTTTTATTTTTTCACCTTCCTCATTTCTCGTAAATACATTTTTTTCAAACTGGTCTTTGTTGTTGGCGATTACTGCA
>CAZTCG010000181.1:0-4676 GCA_964612005.1 uncultured Flavobacteriaceae bacterium
TTTTATGAATTCGATGTCTTACAATAATCCGTATTCTTTTTATAATAATGGATTTTACAACAATCCATATTCATTTTATAACAATGGATTTTATTCTCCATTTTCAAACTACCAACCTTTTTTTGGTCAAGGATTATTTAACTCTCTTTTTTGGAGTAATCAAAATATTATGCAACCAAGCTATGCCAATCAGTCAAACTATTCTCATTATGGTCCTAGAGTTAGTCATTCTGGAGCAAATAGTCCGCAAGTTATAAATCCAAATTTTCGTGGAGAGAGAAGAGCAATTGTAGGAACTGATAACAACGCTGATCAACCAAGACCGGTTGTTCGTCCGAGAGGAGAAAATGTAGTTGATTATTACAATGAACCAATTATTAATTCAGGTCCTTCAACGAATCCAAGTACAGTAAAACCAAGATCACAACAATCAACTAATCCAGTAGTTAATGAGCAACAACCTGTGAAGGGTAAGCGTGGCAGAGTGGCTGAATTTTTTAATTCACCTCCGGAGAATAATGAACAGCAGTGGATGCAAAATTCTCGAGAATCAAACGAATATCTCAACAACAACATGAATAAATTTAATACAACTACCCCTGTTCGCGGAAATGGGAACTCAAATCATTCTGGCGGAGGTAATGTTATTCGCCCTAGAAGATAAAATTGCTAATTCTGTTTCCATTGTAAAAACATATCATTAAAACGCTGGCGTGTTTTTTCAATAAAACCTTCGTTTAAAATAATTTTAAGACCTTCCAACCCTTTTACATCAACTTGATTGTATTTAAAAACCTGTTCCATTGGCCCAGCTTCAAACTTTACAATAAACTTATCATTCATTTGAAAAATAGTAATAGTAATGGATGGATGAGGAATAGTTTCTAAAATACGCATACTACTTAAAATTTACCACATTCCGCCAAACCCACTTAAATCTGTAACATCATTAATTACTGGCTTAAATGTCATAACCGGTATTTTAGAATCATGTATGATATGATGAGAGAACTGACCTAATAACTTTGATGCTCCACCTTCCTGATCGCTCATAATTGATATTAAATCAGCCTTTTGTTTAGCTGCATATTTAATGATTTTATGAGAAGCATCATCTGTTTCAACAATTGCTGTTGTGGTTACTAATTTTAGTTTTTTTGCGCTATCCTGAATTTGTTTCAAAACAAATTCCATTTTAGGTTTTTCATCTTTTTCACTTTTTTCTAAAATACCTAATAAATGAATTTTTGCTGCAAATTTTTCGGCAAACTCCAATGTAGATAAAACTTTTTGTCTGCTATGAGGAGTATTGTCAATAGGCATTACAATACTTTTATATCCAACAACTTGTGTATTGGCTCTAATAGTGATAACAGGGCATATAGTTTTAGCAATAACACGATAAGCATTACTTCCAAGCATTAGACTACTTTGAGAATCGCCTCCGTGAGTACCCATTACAATCATATCAATTTTATTTTCCTCGGCAACATTTACTATTTCTGTGGTAATATTGCCAAGAGAAACAAGAGTTGTAACTTTTATTCCGAACTCCTTTTTTACTTCAAGCGCTAATGCTTGTAATTTATTATTTAAATAATCAGTAATTATTGTAAAATCTTTCAATTTAAAAGCAGGAAAAATGACGTCAATTAAATCGGTCTTTTTTTGAACGTTTAACAAAATTAATTCGCCTTTATTCAGTTTAGCTATAAATGCGCCGTGTTTAATAGCTTTTAAAGATGTTTTTGAGAAATCAACCGGGATTAAAATTTTACTTGGACTGAATTTTTTCATAAACGTGGTTTTTGATTTATTTACAAATTAATGAAATTTATTGATTTAAAAAACTGATTTTAATCAATTATAACTATTTTTTTACATCATAGTTTTTTGTCTCTTGCAGTGTTCCGGTTGAGTCGAAAAAATTCCAAACACTATCTGCAACATCCATTTTATAGTATCCACTATAAAATAACTCACCATTTGGATGATATACGTTGGACTCCCCATCCATTTTATCATCTTTAAAAAAGGCTTCACTCCACAAAATTCCATTGGGATAAAAATACATCCACTTTCCACTTTTTTTCCCAAATCGATAGTATCCTCTTACTTTTACTATTCCTGTGGAATATTTTTCAAAATAATCTCCGGTATAATTGCTGTCAGGCGGAGTAAAAACACCTATTTGATTTTCTTTTTTTGATAATTCTAATTTTAGGCTGTCCGCGTTACTTTTTATTGTTAAATCTTTTTGATTAGAATTACAAGATATTAATAAAAATAAAAAAATACTATACGTAAAAAGAATCAAACTTGAGTTTTTCTTAAGGGAGTGAAAATTTGAACTCATACTATTAACTATTAGTTAAATTATTTTATTCGATTGATTGAGTAATGAACTAATTTCTCTAACGATTGCCTAGCCGACGTTTCAGGGAATTGGTTTAAAACATTAAGCGCTTGATCACGATATTGGAACATTTTTTTTTCGGCGTATTCAATTCCTTTTTTAGCTATTACAAAATCGATAACACGAGCAACAGACTCGGGATTATCATGATGATTCTTAACTAAATTAATTATGGATTTTTTTTCGGATGAAGTTGAATTGGATAATGCATGGATAAGCGGTAAAGTCATCTTTTTTTCCTTAATGTCTATACCTGTTGGTTTTCCAATATGTTTACTATCACCAAAATCAAATAAATCATCTTTCAATTGAAACGCAATTCCTGTTAACGAACCAAACTGTGCCATTTTTGAAATCAAGTACTTTTCAGCTGAATTTGAAGCAACTCCACATGAACAACAAGCTTCAATTAAAACTGCAGTTTTTTTTCGAATGATTTCAAAATATACTTCCTCTGTAATATCTAGTTTTCTTGCTTTTTCAATTTGTAATAATTCCCCTTCACTCATTTCTCGAACTGCATTGCTTACAATTTTTAATAAATGAAAATCATCGTTATCTAGCGATAATAGAAGTCCACGGGATAAAAGGTAATCACCAATTAATACAGCTATTTTATTTTTCCATAACGCATTCACTGAAAAAAAACCTCTGCGTTCATTACTGTCGTCAACCACATCATCATGCACTAAGGTTGCTGTATGTAAAAGTTCGATTAACGCAGCTGCACGATAGGTGGATTCGTTTACTTCTCCAATTGTTTTTGCTGCTAAAAACACAAACATTGGTCGTAATTGTTTGCCTTTGCGTTTTACAATATAAGTGGTAATTTTTTCAAGGAGTGGTACATCACTTTTCATTGATTCTCGAAATTTTTTTTCAAAAATTTCAAGGTTTTCCTCAATGGGTGATTTTATAAAATCTATATCTGTCAATGATTGGATGTAAACAAGGCCGAAGATAATACATTTAAGCGCTTAAATGCAATGAAATATTCAATTTGAGTTTTTTTAATTTAATCTGGTTTTTTTAAATAAAGTTTTTTAGGTAATTTCGCGCAAAATTTCTAAAACACATACAATTAAATGAAAAAAAAATTACTGCTTATTGCATTAGTTGTTGCAGGCTTTAAAGCCTCATCACAACAATTACTTGTTGAAAATTTTGAAACATTGAACGTTGGCCCAATTGCAACTGATTTAACAGGCGCAGCCGTTGGTCAAAATGGCTGGTCAATATTTTCTGCTGCATCAACTGTTAACGTTAATGATTTAAGTGTTGCTGCTCAACCTTCAGGGAATAAAGTACTATCATTAACTGGTCCTGTTGGCCCAACTGCTACTCCAAGTGTTACTCGTTATGCATTTAAAGATTTTGACTGGACAACTAGAAATAGTTCTAACTATGTTGCATACACCCAAGTAAAAGTTTATACTGGGGCAGGAACTACAACAAGTTTAAATGGCCATAATATTGCGTTAGCATCAACAGATGGAACTTTCTTGTGTGGATTTAATTATGCTGCAAAGACGAGAACTATAAAAGGATTAGCACGTTATAATAATGCCGGTACAATAGGATTTTATTCATTTAATCTAGGGGCAAGTAATACCGCATTAATTTTAAATGCTAATGACTCAATCAATTTAGCATTCACTTTTGATCCAATTACTGGAACTGTTTTTTGGTTGGGACAAGGTGCTGGAGCTAATTTTAGCTTTAGAATTCCTGGAGCGGGCGCAGGGAAAATACCTTCTGAAATTGATTTTTACGCTACTGCAGGTACTGGAAATGCAGCAGCTGCAACGGTAGAATTTGATAACTTATACACAGCAGCTCAAACTTGTGCAATTGAACCCGCTAATTACGTACCAATTACTTTAGATGCAGCTGCAAACCAAATTTTATGTAATGGTGGAACCGGAAGCGTTGTTTTAACAGCACAAAACACTATTGGCAGCTATTATTTCAGTAATAATTTAGCAGCTGCAGCTATAGAATTTGATAACTTATACACAGCAGCTCAAACTTGTGCCGTACAACCTGCACAATATACTCCAATTGTATTTAATGCAACACCTTCAAATTCATTATGTAAAGGATTAACGGGTGATGTAACATTAACAGTAGCAAACAATTTAGGTACATCATTTGTTTTCAGTAATAACCCAGCAACAGCGGCAACAAATGATACAATTGTTGTAAACAATGTTGCGCCAGGCAGTTATAGTTATTATGTTATAGACGGTAATGGTTGCGT
>CAZTCG010000182.1:0-4641 GCA_964612005.1 uncultured Flavobacteriaceae bacterium
TTGGATATCCATAAATCTTCGTTTCCAAAACCACCTGAACGCGTGGATGACCAGATCAATGTTTTGCCATCTGCAGAAATCGAAACTTGCGCATCCCACTCGGAAGAATTAATTACTGCACCCAAATTTACCGGATTTCCCCAGGTATTTCCTGATAGTGTAGTGCCATAGATATCGCAATTACCATAACCGTCTGTTTCTCCGCAACGACCACAAACAACATATTGCCCATCACCTGTAAAAGAAGCAATTCCATTATTGTTTTTGGTATTTACAGGTGCACCAAAGTTTTTAGGATTATCCCAGGTACCGTCTTCTTTTTTCGTAGAATACCATAAGTCTTCGTCATAGTTACCATCAGTATCTTTTCCGCCTGTACTGCCGGCTCTTCTGGAAGTAAATAGCAACATGGATTCATCAGCAGTTACTGACGGGAAGTAGTCTCCTTCTTTACCATTGATATTTGCTCCTAAATTATTGATAGTTACATTTTCAGGTTTATTTTTTAATTCAGATCCAGCTTTAATTTGCTTTTCTTCAATTAATAAATTGGTTTTCCATTCTTTAATTAAATTGGTTTGTTGTGTATTTAACGAAAAGTTATTCAGTGTATAATCAAGATACTTAATAGCATTTGAGTAATCTGCTTTTTCTTTATAAAGAATGTATAAACCAACCGGAGCCATAAAATCAACTCTAGGATCTAAATCAAGCGATTTTTTGAGGTAGTTAATTCCTTTATCAGCAGAACTATCTTGTGAGGAATACATATAACTTAAGCCTAATTTGTGAATAAACTGGGCATGTTTTTTTTCAGCAGATTTAAGTGTTTGAAATCCTTTTAAATAGTTTGTTATGGCAGCATTATAGTTTTTAACTGCATAATTAATATCACCATCAACTATATGTTTATTTGCTGCAATTTCGTTTTCACTCAAAAGACCATCGGGTAATTTTGAATTTAAAAACTGGGCATCTTTATCCATTTTCTTTTTAATTTTTTTCATGGCTTTGGCAAAAGCAAAATCTTTTGACTTACTTTCTGCATCAGGCCTTTTATATCCCCAGTAGCAAGTAATAAAGCTAATGTGTTTAGCTCTTGCTTTATATTTTTTAATGAGGTTTCCATTCTGGTCTTTAATTTCTACAGCTAATTTTACAACGCCTTTATTGTGACCTATTGGAAGACCAACAATAGATCCCAATCCAAGAGTTGGTAACCCAAAGGCCGTACACATTAAAAAACTAAAAAAACCTTTACCGTTTCTGTTTTTAATTACATTTAAATTGGCTGTTCCAATATTTGATTTATCGAAATTAACAGTATCGATAAATTGTAAATGACAAATGTTGTTCATTTCATTTCGATAAATACGTGTATAGTCATCATCATTGTATTGATAGCGATTATACCTAACCATTAATGGTTTAATTTTATTGGTTGTTTTTTTATCAGATAATTTAATGTCTTTGTAACTATTGTAGGTTCTACAAGAAGTTATAAGTAAGACAATTGAAAAGATTAAAATTTTACAAAAAGGCTTCATGAAACAAGTTGTTTTTACAATAAGTTGGCAAAGATAAAGATTTATAAATAGTTAAAGTTAGAGAGGTGAAAATGTAATATTCTCTAACTATTTAGTTGAACTAACGATGAAAATTAAAATAGAAAAATTTATTTTTTTCTATTTTCGGATACAAATTTTTTAATAATCTCTTCTGCATCCAACAAGGCTGTTGGTAAATCTTCATTTAAGATAAATCGATCGAAGAGCTTTGCTGTTTTTAATTCTTTTTCAGCTTTTTCTAATCGGCGCGCTATACTTTCAGCGCTGTCTGTACTTCTGCTTCTTAAGCGTTCTTCTAAAATTTTAATGGATGGAGGCATAACAAAAATGGCCAATGCATTATCCCCAAATTGATTTTTTAAATTTAATCCGCCTTCAACATCAATATCAAAAATTACATGTTTCCCTGAATCCCAGATTCGTTTAACTTCAGATCGTAAAGTACCATAGCAAGTACCTGCATAAACTTCTTCCCACTCTAAAAATTCACCTGCTTCAACTTTCTGTTTAAATTCATCTGGGGTAAGATAGTAGTAATCTTTGCCATTTTCTTCTTTCCCTCTTTTTTGTCGGCTGGTTGCAGAAATAGAAAAATCAATATACTCTGGAAAAACCTTTAATAAATGCTTTACAATAGTTGTTTTTCCTGAACCGGATGGGGCAGAGAATATAATTAATTTTCCATTTTGCATTACATGTAATTTAATAAAAAAGCACACCCAGTTTCCTGAGCATGCTCTTGTTTAATTTTTAAGTTAAAATTATTCTTCTATTTGTACCATTTTAAATGGCACGCTTATGATAGCTTGATAATCTTCACCTGCTTCTAGCATATCTTCATCATCTTCTTCATAATGCCAATTAATTGTAACTGCACTACCTGATTTATGAATAGCTTCTAATTTTTTGAATACATCCAAAATACATTTTGATGAAGATGTATTGAAATATTCTAATTGAATATTAACATTAGTTTGACCTTTAGGACTTGAAGCATATTTATCCAATGAATCAACTAATGGTTTGTAAAATTCAATTGAATTTTCAGGGATTGAACGACCTTTAATTTCTAAAACACCTGCAGCTAAATCAAAGCTGATTGAAGGGGTTTTTGGTGTACCATCGATTGAGAACTTTTCCATTTTTTGAACCTATTTTATTTGTTATTTTAAATTTGCGTTATTCTTATGTTTAAACTAAAAAAAGATACTTTTTCGTCTATTCGCTCAAAATTGTATCCTAATTTTTGACCTGTTTTACGAGCAATATCAATCATTCCTAAACCACCACCACCTTTACTTCGTCTAATCTGTTTTTCATGCCGGATACATTTTCATTGGCTATATAATTACCAGTAACAATATGATAACCATCATTATCTCTAGAGATCATAAAAATTGCCGATCTTCTTTCGCCAGTAATACTAACAGTATCGTCCATGTGATGGTAAAGATTCTGTAAGCATTCAACCAACACATTGTACACTTTTTTCTTCATTTTTGGTTCCTCATGCAAATTTTCCATTTTACTTTCCATAATTTGCAGAATAGAAGTCAAAAGTTCGGACGTAATATCTCCCTTAAAAGAAAGGATGATATTGTGCTCCTCCATTTTATGATAAAAATCAAAAATATTAAGCATAGTTTACTTTTAACTTAAAACCGAAAACAAAAATAAACAAAATAGTTGAATGTCAATTAAATTTTTTAGTTGCTGATTTTTCAACTACTTTTTTGCTTTTTGCATAGGATTACCACCTGTACTTTGGCCCCTGCCAGTTGTTTTGGCTTTGAATACATCAAACTTGGATGGTGCAGCAGATATGTTCCAGGTATTGTTTTTTTCATCAATATCTGCTGTTTCCTTGAGAGGATCAATTAATATTGATGCAACTTCTTTGTTTTTGGCAAATGTTTTTACCACATTTTTTTCGTTCTTTCTCCAGATGTAAGCATGAATACGATCTACTTCCGTAGAACCATCTTTATAATTCCATTGAATGATGATTGGCATTACCAATCCACCTTTATTGGTGAAGTTTAGTTCGTAAATGAATTTGTTGTTTAATCCATCTTTGATGAAATTTGAATCTGGTAAAATCTCCAAATTTTGAAATTTATTTACAGCGATTTTATTTTTCTTTTCCACTTCAGGTTTATAGAAATAATAAAAGTCGCGAAGGGTGGTATCTGTGTCAACTAAAAATTTCATTCCTGATTCACGGTTTCTTTTTTTACTTACAAACTCAAAATCCGGAGGAGCTTGTCTTGGCGTAATGCTATCCATTTTTACAGGAATTTGCTGATTGTTTACAACGGTAAAAACTTTTACCGAATCCAATGCAATATCAACGGGCTCAATATCGTAAAACCAGCCTCTCCAGTACCAATCTAAATCCACTGCTGATGCGTCTTCCATCGTCCTGAAAAAATCGGATGGAGTTGGATGTTTAAATGCCCAGCGCCTGCTATATTCTTTAAATGCATAATCAAATAGTTCTCTGCCCATGATGGTTTCTCTAAGTATGTTTAATGCAGTTGCAGGTTTAGAATACGCATTTGGACCAAACATAATGATGTTCTCGCTGTTCACCATAATTGGCTCCAACTGGTCTTTTGGCAATTTCATATAATCTACAATTTTATGTGCCGGACCGCGAGAGGAAGGATAATTGTTATCGAACTCCTGTTCAGTTAAAAATTGAACAAACGTATTTAATCCTTCATCCATCCAGCTCCATTGACGCTCATCACTGTTAATGATCATCGGGAAAAAATTATGCCCAACTTCATGAATAATAACGCCAATCATGCCGTATTTAGTGGCTTCCGAATAGGTGCCATCTTTTTCAGTTCTACCGAAATTGAAACAAATCATAGGGTATTCCATGCCATTAGCTGCCTCCACACTTTGTGCAACAGGGTATGGATAAGGAATGGTAAATTTTGAATAAGTTTTAATGGTGTGCGCAACCACTTTGGTAGAATATTTACGGTATAAATCGTAAGCTTCTTTAGGGTAAAAACTCATGCACATGGTTTTCTTGCCTGCATCAATACTTGGCATTGCATCC
>CAZTCG010000183.1:0-792 GCA_964612005.1 uncultured Flavobacteriaceae bacterium
TTCCTGTTGGAATTGAAGTAGTGGTTGGCAAAACAGAAGCATTTGATTTTAATGATGAATTTTTTGGGGCATGCATTCAGTATCCTGACTTAAATGGTGAAATCAATAATTACAAATCATTTGTAGATTCTTGTCATGCAAAAGAAATTCAGGTGGTTGTTGCTTCTGATTTATTGGCGTTGGCATTAATCACACCTCCGGGCGAATGGGGTGCAGATTGCGTGGTGGGTAACTCACAGCGTTTTGGTGTTCCTCTTGGCTATGGCGGCCCACATGCTGCATTCTTTGCGTGCAAGGAAGATTACAAAAGATTAATTCCGGGAAGAATCATTGGAGTGAGCGTGGATGCAGAAGGCAACAAGGCATTGCGCATGGCGCTTCAAACACGCGAACAACACATCAAGCGCGACAAGGCAACTTCTAATATCTGTACAGCTCAAGCATTATTAGCCATTATGGCTAGTATGTATGCTGTATATCATGGTTCGGAAGGGATAAAAAATATCGCTGAGGAAGTACATGCAAAAACAAAATTTGTTGCTGATCAGTTAAGCAAAAAAGGATTTACAGTTAATACAAAATTGTATTTTGATACCATCGTTGTGAAAGTGGATAATGCTGAAGCAACCATGAATAAAGCAGTTTCGAAAGAAATAAATTTACGTTATGTAAACGAAAACCATGTTGCTATTTCATTAGACCAAACGGTTGAAGAAAATGATTTAGTGGATTTGTTATCTGTTTTTGATATCACAACAACTGAAATCAAATGGGAAAACCAAAATGTAATCG
>CAZTCG010000183.1:830-4634 GCA_964612005.1 uncultured Flavobacteriaceae bacterium
ACACATCAGGTATTTAACACACACCACAGTGAAAGTGAAATGATGCGTTACATCAAAAGTTTAGAGAACAAAGATTTATCTTTGGTGCATTCTATGATTTCGTTGGGTTCATGTACCATGAAACTAAATGCAGCATCTGAATTGCTTCCGTTAACATGGCCTGAATTTGCACACATTCATCCTTTTGTTCCACAAGATCAGGCATTAGGTTATAAAGAAATCATTGATGAATTAAATAAAGATTTAAGCAACATCACCGGTTTTGCAAAAATGAGCTTTCAGCCCAACTCAGGCGCTCAAGGTGAGTACGCAGGATTGATGGTGATTCGGGCTTACCATATTGCAAACGGAAATGCTCATCGTAAAATTGCTTTAATTCCTTCATCCGCACACGGAACAAATCCGGCAAGTGCTGCAATGGCAGGAATGAAAATCGTTGTGGTAAAATGCGATGAAAAAGGGAACATTGATATCAATGATTTAAGAACAAAAGCAGAAGAACACAAAGATGATTTGTCTTGTTTAATGGTAACCTATCCAAGTACTCATGGGGTTTACGAGGAAGGCATTACCGACATTACAAAAATCATTCACGATAACGGTGGTTTAGTGTATATGGATGGCGCAAACATGAATGCACAGGTTGGATTAACAAGTCCGGGTACCATTGGCGCCGATGTGTGTCACTTGAACTTGCATAAAACATTTGCTATTCCACACGGTGGTGGCGGGCCTGGAATGGGACCAATCGGCGTAGTAGAAAAACTGGTACCGTTTTTACCTTCACATACCATTGTCAACACTGGTGGAGAACAAGGAATTACAGCGGTTTCTGCTGCTCCTTACGGAAGTGCATTAATTTTATTGATTTCTTATGGTTACATTAAAATGTTAGGTAGCGATGGATTAAAAGCTGCTACCGAAATGGCCATTTTAAATGCCAATTACATGAAAGAAATTTTAAAAGACCATTACAAGATTTTATATACCGGTTCAAACGGAAGATGTGCTCACGAAATGATTTTAGATTGCAATGATTTTAAAATGGCAAGTGGTGTTGAGGTAGCGGATATTGCAAAACGCTTGATGGATTATGGCTTCCATGCGCCTACTGTTGCGTTTCCTGTAGTGAACACCTTAATGGTTGAACCAACAGAAAGTGAAAGCAAGGCCGAGTTGGATCGTTTTTGTGATGCTATGATTAGCATTCGTAAAGAGATTCAAGAAATCATAGATGGCAAATTCGATAAGGTAAATAACGTAATAAAAAATGCACCACATACCGCAAAATTAACCGTTAGCGATAACTGGAATAAACCTTACGGACGCGAGAAAGCAGCTTTCCCATTGAAATGGGTAAAAGCCAATAAATTCTGGCCTAGCGTTGCGCGTGTTGATAACGCGTATGGAGATAGAAATTTGGTTTGTACTTGCGCTCCGATTGAAGAGTATATGGAGGAAGCAGTGAATGCTTAATTTTTTGTAATTACTATTTTAAAGTCGTTCTAAATTTAGAACGACTTTTTTATTTTATCTTTAAATCAATTTTGCTTCATATATGAGAAAAATACATTTACTATTATTCTTTTCAATTTTAGGTTTAGGCAATTTATTTTCCCAAATTAGTTATAACTATAAAGTTTATACAACAGAGGATGGATTGTTGAGTAATGATTGCTATAAATTATTTCAAGACTCAAAGGGCTATTTATGGATTGCAAATGGGAACGGTATCAGCAAATTTAATGGAAAGAAATTTGAAAATTATACTGATAAAAAAGTTAAAGATGGATTAGCTAAAGTTACCAGTTTTATTGAAAATAAAGAAGATCATGATTTGTACATAAATACCAAAAAATCAGTTTATAACCTAACAAAACGAAAATATATTATTAGAGACTCTACGCTAATCCAAGGCATATCATTAGGATATGGGGGAGGTGACCCTGTGGTATATAATTTTAAAAGTATTTTGGATAAAGATTTATATAAAATCTATAGTGGCAACAAGAGGTCATTTTTTACTAATGATACGTTATATTACAGTTTTCAAGCAAAATATTCATATATTTTATTACCTAAAAATCTTTATAAAGATTATAATTTAGAGTTATTAAATGATAGTAAAAACAATTGTTATGTAAAGGTAAAGTTGTCAGAAAAAATATTTGGTTACTACATTTTTAATAAAGGAGTT
Source organism: uncultured Flavobacteriaceae bacterium (assembly GCA_964612005.1). GTDB lineage: Bacteria > Bacteroidota > Bacteroidia > B-17B0 > Aurantibacillaceae > JADJDM01. The sequence goes on from CAZTCG010000183.1 coordinate 3,028, forward strand.
TTAAAAAAAATATTTGAAACAAAAGATAATATTTATAAAATAGAAATAGATAATGAGCAAAATTATGTTTGCTTTAGTAATGTACTTGGAGAACAACTACACACTGTTAGTTTCTTTAATAATAAAGGACTTGTAATTAAAACAATAAAAATTAATGGATTCCCTTGCGGAAATTGTGAAAACTTAAAATGTATTATTGATAGTAAAAATAATATTTGGATTCCTTGTAGGAAAGGTATTTTAAAACTTAATTTAAAAAAAGAAATTCAAGAATTTTTTGATAATGACAGGGCTGAAAATTATGTTATTCAAGAATTAGTAGATGGAAATACAGGAAATACTAATTTGATGATAGATACTATAATCGATAATTACGAAAAACTGGTATTTGATAATTTTAATAATTTAATTAATGGTGATCGTATATTCAATGGCGAAAAATTTTCTGACTTGCTAGATTATTCTATTATGTCAAAAATTTTTGATGGTAATTTTAAAGGTGGTAGCATTAGGCAAGTTTTAGTTGATCGAGAGAACAATATATGGATGGCTACAAGTAATCGTTTATTCAAATTTACTCCAGTTCCAATAAGATTTAATCAAAACTATTTATCCAAAACTTTACCTGATTATAGATTAAAACATACAGATGCATTAGGTAGGAAATATTATGTTAAAGAAGATAATGTAAATAGGAAATTTAGTTTAAAAGTATTCGGTGAAAATAAATTACTTTTTTCAGAAGATTATTTTAAGTCTGAATTAAATAAATCAAATGGTTTCAAAAGTGATATCTCAGAAGTTTTGGAATTTTACAAGGTTGGGAATAAAACGCTAATGTTTTATAATGCTAAAAATGTAAATTACTCTTTAACACTATTTGATAACAAGGAGATTAAGACTTATTCTTATAAAAATTATTTAACCTATATGTTTTCAGATTCTTTAAATTCATATTTTAAAGATGAGGTTGAAGGAAAAATAATAAAAGTAAATGCTGAATGCTTAACGGAAAATCGTTTAAATAATTTCTGGAATAGAAAGTTGAATATAGGCTACTTGTCTAACGACGGATTTAAATACTCAAATGCAAATAAACTATTATGCAAAAATCTTACATTATGTAAAATAAATCCCGATTTTAGTATTGATACTTTTGCTTATGGTAATTTACCTGTTACTATTCGTTACAACATACTTCAATATGTACAATGTGATTTTTTAAATTATAATTTACTAATAATTGATAAAAAGGGGGATTTTTATTTACTAAATGAAAACTCTTATCTAAAATTAAAAACTGATTATAAAGTAAACTTAAATGAAAAGGATAAATATTATATTAAATACGATAAAGCTTTAAAGTTTGGGAATTGTTTATTGCTTCAAGAAAGTTCTCAGTTACTTGTTTTTAATTTCGATTCAATTAACAAAAAAATAACCCTTTTAAATACCTTTACCTATGAAAATGGATTGCCCTCAAGTAGTTTAAGTGATCTATTAGTTTTTGGTGATTATTTAATTCTTAGTGGACATTTCAGAGAAAATATTATTTATGTCTATAAATATCAAGATTTCTTAAGAAATGGCTTGAACAATCCAATTAA
>CAZTCG010000184.1:0-4632 GCA_964612005.1 uncultured Flavobacteriaceae bacterium
CGTTAATAATTTAACATTACTGGCTTCATCAGAAGTTCGGCCTGCACTTAAAAGTTATCTTTATTATATGCTTGATCCTCCCTCAGGTACCTATACAATTACAGTCACACCTGTATCAAGCACTAATGATTTTGCAGCAGGCTCGTCAACATTTTATAATGTAAAGCAAGAAGCGCCTTCTTATAACACTTCAGGTGGTAACGCTTCAAATGCAAGTGGTAGCATAAGTACACCATACGTTAATGACTTATTACTAGGATTTTGCGGTTCAGATAATAATACAAATGGTGTTGGAACTGGTCAAACGGAAAAGTATTCGGCTGGTAGCGCAACTAAATCTTACGTTAATCTTTCAACTAAAACAAGTACAAGTAGTACTGCAAGTTTTTCAATTACAATTTCAGCAACAGCTGATTTTGAATTAATACTTGCAAGACTTACCCCAATCGGGGCAGTTGTGTTACCTGCAACCATATCAAACTATGAACTTAACTGTAAAGAATCTTTAACATCATTCAACTGGTCTACAGCATCTGAAATAAATAATGACTTTTTTACCATTGAAAAAAGTGAAGATGCACTAAACTACTCTGAAATTGCAACAATAGATGGTAATGGCACAACTGATCAAGAACATCATTATCAATTTACAGATGAAGAATTAAATGATAAACCCTTTTATTATCGTTTAAAACAAACCGATTTTGACGGTAAAAGTGAAACGTTTAAACCTTTGTTAAGTACTTGTTTTGAATCAAATGAAAAAACGTATTTTCCAAATCCGGTAAAAGATAAAATTCAACTAAATACAAGTAATGATTTTACTCATGCATCTATTTTTAGTATTGATGGTAAACGATTAATTGAATCAGAAATTAACTCTTTAAGCAATCAAATCGATTTAAGTGATTTTTCATCCGGAATGTATTTCATTCAATTATTAAATACAAAAAAGAAAACCGATTTTATTAAAATTATCAAGGAATAATTTCGTTATAAAAAAATATATTTCTTTTTTAATTCCATTTTTTAACTTAAATTTATAACAACTCGTTTTCTTGAATTCAGTATTCCTTAAATTCATGTTAATTAAAAAAATCATATTTGCTTTTTTAGTAGTGGTAAGCATTAATCTGATGTCGCAATCTACTGTTACTACTGATTATTTTACAGCTCACTATTTCTCTGATGGAAAGCCCGGATGGACACATACAACAGGAACCGGATCAAACAGAATATTACTAGTATTTGTTACTAACGCGGGTAAAAATTCAAGCACTAATGCATCAGGAGTCAGTGGAGTAGTTTATAATGGAACTGCAATGACTTTGCTTAGCAAAGCAGAGTACAGACCTAGATTAAAAAGTTATTTGTATTATTTATTGAATCCAACATCTGGTACCAGAAACATTGCGGTAAGTTTAGAAAATGAAGCGGATTATTGCGCTGTTGGTTCTGCCAGTTTTAGTAATGTAACTCAAGCCGCACCTTACATCGAAACTTTTGGAGACAATATAACTGCCGCTGTATCTACTATTTCCACACCTTATGTAAATGATTTGTTGCTTGGTTTTTGTGGCACTGCAAATAATGTTACCGGTGTTGGTGTTGGACAAACTCAATTATTTGAAGCCGGAAGTGCCTCAAAATCTTATGTAAATCTTTCCTCAAAAACATCAGTAGCTTCAAGCACAACATTTTCTATTGCTATTGCATCATCAAGCGCGGACTGGGAGTTGATAAATGCACGTTTAACACCAACCAATGCCCAGGTATTGCCTGTTGAATTATCTAAATATCAACTAAAATGTTTTGATGGGAAAGTTATGCTGGACTGGACTACCGATTCCGAATTAAACAACGATTATTTTACGGTGGAGAGAAGTCAAGATTGTCGGTTTTTTGAACCTATTGCGAAAATTGCAGGTAATGGAACTACAACAGAATTGATAGAATATTTTTATGTAGATGAAGAAGCCATTGATGGAATTATGTATTATCGATTAAGACAAACAGATTATAACGGCAACTCAAAAACCTATGCCCCGCTTTCTGCACGCTGTGAAAAAGAAAGCCCCGAAATATTAATGTATCCAAACCCTAATCACGGTATTTTTTCTGTGCACTTTCCGGATTATAACAATGATGTTATTATTTTAAATTCTTCGGGACAAACCATTTATAAACAATTTGTTTCTTCAAATCAGTCTCAATTTAATATTGAAGAAGTACCAGCTGGTATTTATCATTTAATGTCGCATTCCATTTCAGGAAATAAATCGGTTAATTTCAGAAAAGATTAATCATAGCTGAACTCCCAAGCAGAGGTATAGCAATTCTGATTTTCGCAATAATCAATTAATTCTTTGTAAAATTTGTGATTTGCCAATGTGGCTGAATCACCTATCATTACTAATTTCTTACGTGCACGCGTAAGTGCTACGTTGGTTCTTCTGATATCTGATAAAAATCCAATTTCACCTTTATCATTGGAGCGTACAAAGCTGATGTAAATGATATCCCTTTCTTCACCCTGAAAACCATCTATTGTTTTAATAGAACAATTGTTTTTTATTTCCTGAGCAAATTCAGTTTCTTGAAATTGTTCGTGCAAGGTTTCGATCTGACTTTTATAAGGCGCAATAATTCCAATACTTAATGATTCAGCATTCACTGATTGTTGTTTACATTCATTTATTACTAGTTGTAAATGCTTCCAGATGAGCTGTGCTTCGGGTGGATTATACAAACTCAAGGTTTCCTGATTTTGAAGTTCATCAAATCCACAGCCCGCTGTATCAATAAACTGAATGGCTTTGTGTAATAATGGCACGTTTTCATCAGAAAGGATAGAAGTTTCATTTACACTTACATCTGCACTTAATTCATTATTGTAAAATACTTTGTTTGAAAAATGCATGATAGCATTGTGCATTCGGTACTGAATAGTTAGCAGCACCGAAAGTTGAGTTTGCTTCATCATTCTATCCAGAACCGTTTGTTTTAAACCACCTTGTTCGGCCTCTCTGCTCTTTACAACCGGAGGTAATTGAAAATGATCTCCTGCTAAAATGATACGGTTACTTTTTAATAATGGTATCCAAAGTATTGGATCTAAAGCTTGTGATGCTTCATCAAAAAATAATGTAGAAAATTTTTTATTTCTTAAAAATTTAGAAGATGCATTCACCGGAGTACATGTTATTACCTGAGCTGTATTCAATGCTTCATCAATAATGTAATCTTCTAACAAATCAGCTTCTTTCACGCAACGCTTGGCTTCGTTGTAATACATACTTCTTTGTTCGGCTTCCTCTTTTCCAAACGTTCGTTTGTATTTACTAGCCATTTTAAAATACTCTTCAGCGTTTTTACGAAGCGATTTAATATCTTTATAATATGAACTATTGATTATTTTGCCATCGATGGTTGTTTTTAATAAATCATCTGAAACCCTTGCCGGATGACCGATTCGTAACACCTGAATACCTTCTTCCAATAATTTTTCGGTTAATAAATCAACTGCAGTATTGGTTGGTGCGCAAACCAACACTTGCTTTTCTTTTTGAGTTGTAAGTCGGATAGCTTGAACTAATGTAGTTGTTTTACCCGTGCCCGGTGGACCATGAATGATTGCTATATCTTTTGCTGCAAGTACATGCCTTACTGCCCGGTTTTGCGATAAATTTAATTGAGGTAAAATAATGCTTTCATCTTTTGGAAAAAAATTTGCTTGCTCGTTACCATAAATCATTTCTCTCAACTCCTCTACTCGATTATCTTTTGCTTTTATCAATTTTTCCAAAGCAAAAAACATTTCCTGGTAACTTGTTGAATCAAACTGAAGATTTAATCCCAATTTCCCATCATATACCCAATCGGGCAATTCATCCTCGTTAATAATCAATTTAATTGAATTGCGGTAAACACTTTTTATGGTTCCGTTTATTTCAATGTGTTCATTATTTTTATTACTGAACAAGGAAACGTTTTTCCCCGTACCAAACTGATGCGATTTATCTATATAGGTTGTACGCTCAAGCTCAACCATTACATGTTTGCTTCCTGATGGTTCTTCTGAAGTAATAACAATTGGATACCAGGTAAACCCATTTTCTCTTCGCTTATTTATGTCTGCGCGCAAAAATTCTTCTTTAAACAATTTGTAATCCTCTTCTTGTTCAATGGATAATAATTTTTTAAGTTGAGTTAAGTGCGTTATGCTGTTACTTTCATTCATGTACCACAAATTTATTCATTAGTTTAAGATTTAAACAAACTGAAGTAATTTCATCTGTACTTCATTAACTATATTTGTATGATGCAATTTATAGATACACACACGCATTTGTATGCAGAAGAATTTGATGCTGACAGAAAAATTGTAGTTGAAGAATGCCTTAAAAAAGGCATCAATAAACTGTTTTTACCTAACGTGGATTCAGAAAGTATTCCGAGAATGCTGCAGCTAGAGGCAGATTACCCTGAAAACTGCTTTGCCATGATGGGACTACATCCCTGCTCGGTAAATCAAGATTTTGAATCAGAATTAGCTGTTGTAAAATCGTGGTTAAGCAAAAGAAAATTCGTTGCAGTTGGTGAAATAGGCATTGATTTATATTGGGATAAAAC
>CAZTCG010000185.1:0-4612 GCA_964612005.1 uncultured Flavobacteriaceae bacterium
TTCGCTTCGCGTAGATTTTTGCGCAGCGTAGCCTTGCAAAAATCAGTGAACGAAATAATTAGTGGAAGCAATCAATAATGCAGCCGGGAGGTTTTTTGTTTCTTTTTTGACGGTTCAAAAAAGAATAATCAAAAAATTTTATCTTAATCATTTTCTTTTGTTTAATATATTTTTATTGACCATAAGAATCACATGTCCGTTACACATCCTTTACTTGCAGAACTCACTTGTTTCGCATACTTATAAAGAATTCCTTTTTTAATTTTAACTTCGGGTTGCTGCCAATTGTTTTTACGTTCTTGTAATTCCTGTTCGGAAATTTCAATGTTAATGGTGTTTTTAACTGCATCAATCGTAATGATATCATTATTCTTAACCAATGCAATTGGTCCGCCATCAAATGCTTCCGGACAAACATGCCCTACTACAAAACCGTGAGTGCCACCAGAGAAACGACCATCAGTAATCAAAGCAACACTACTTCCTAAACCTGCACCAATGAGTGCGGAAGTAGGTTTCAGCATTTCCGGCATTCCCGGCCCACCTTTTGGACCTTCATTGCGAATAACTACCACTTGTCCGGCTTTTACTTCACCTTCACGGATTCCGCGAATACAATCAAACTCATCTTCAAACACAATTGCTGGTCCGGAAAACAATTCACCTTCTTTGCCTGTAATTTTTGCAACTGAACCTTCCGGCGCCAAATTTCCATAAAGCACTCTTAAATGACCTGAACTCTTTAATGGTTTTTCTACAGGATAAATGATGTCCTGATTTTCGGGTAAATCGTTAACCGCTTCTAAATTTTCTTTTAATGTTTTTCCGGTAACCGTTAAACAATCGCCATGTAACAACCCTTTTGATAATAAATATTTCATGATGGCAGGAACACCACCAATGGCAAATACATCTTCCATTAAATATTTACCACTTGGCTTTAAATCTGCAATCAAAGGAGTTTCTTCATTCATGCGTGCTACATCAACTAATGTAAAATCAATGTTAGCAGTTTTTGCCATGGCAATTAAATGAAGAACAGCATTGGTTGAGCCACCTAACACAACTACTACTCTGAATGCATTTTCAAACGCTTTTTTCGAAAGAATATCGGAAGGTTTTATGTCTTTTTCTAATAATATTTTCATGTATTCTCCAACCTTTAAACACTCTTCTCTTTTTTCCTTACTCATGGCAGGATTTGAAGAACTGTAAGGTAAACTTAAACCTAATGCTTCAATGGCAGAGGATAATGTATTTGCGGTATACATTCCGCCACAAGCCCCAGCTCCTGGACAAGAATTTTTAATGATTCCTTTGTAATCCTCTTCACTTATTTTCCCTGCATATTTTTCACCCAATGCTTCAAATGCAGAAACAATGTTTAATTTTTTTCCTTTGTAATTTCCTGATGCGATTGTGCCACCGTACACCATTAATGATGGGCGATTCAAACGAATCATGGCCATGGTCATGCCCGGCATATTTTTATCACAACCGGCTATGGTTACCAAACCATCGTAATAATGAGCTGCAGTTACAGCTTCTACAGAGTCAGCAATTACTTCACGGGAAACCAAAGAATATCGCATACCTTCTGTTCCGTTGGTAATCCCATCACTTATGCCGATGGTGTTGAACTGCAATCCAACTTGCGAATTGGCATTTACTCCATCTTTTACAAATCTGGATAAACCATTCAGGTGCATGTTGCATGTGTTTCCTTCATACCAGGTAGATGCAATTCCAACCAAAGGTTTTTTCATATCCTCTTCTGTTAGGCCAATGCCGTAAAGCATGGCTTGCGAGGCAGGTTGAGATTCATCCTGTGTAACAGTTTTGCTGTATTTGTTTAGTTCCATAGATTAAACCAATGAAAAATTTCCGTATTCATTAAAAGCAACTCTTCTGATATATTTTGCTTGTAGAACGTAACCAAGGGTATCTTCCCATTTTAATTTAAATGGTACACGGTCCAATGAAGCAATACCTGCCACTTCCGCTGCAGTTCCTGTAAAGAAAGCGCCATCAGCTCCTCTCACTTCATCAGGGGTGAAATGCTTTTCAACTAATTTAAATCCTAATTCCTGACACAACTCAATTATGGTTGCGCGTGTAATACCTGATAAAATATTTCCAAGTGGCGGAGTATATAAAACTTCATCTTTTTCAAAGAAAAAGTTTGCTCCTGGTCCTTCAGCCACATTTCCGTTTGCATCCAATAATAATGCTTCGTCGAAACCTTTGTTTTTGGCTTCTGTAGTTGCTAAAATAGAGTTCACATAATGTCCGCAAACTTTTGCCTCAACGTGACAGGATTTAGGATTTGGACGCTGATAGGAAGAAACCATCAAATCCAATGATTTATTTCCTAAATATTTTCCCCATTCCCAAGCACAAAGGAAAAAATGTACTTCGCCTGTTGGTGTTAAAGACATGTTTTGTCCGGCAAAAACCAATGGACGAATGTATGCGTTGCTTAAGTTGTTTTTTTCTAAAAGTTCGTATGTAATACGTGTTAACTCCTCGGGAGTATAATCAAATTTCAAGTGCATTTTTTCAGCAGAATAAAGTAAGCGTTTGTAATGCTCTTCTGATTTAAAAACACGAGTGCCATCAGGGGTTGCATAAGAACGGATGCCTTCAAAAACACCGCTTCCGTAGTGCATCACTTGAATGTATGGACTAACCATTACATCTTTAGCTTTTAACCATTCGCCATTGAAGTAGACAATTGTTTCGTTGTTGTAGTACATATTATTTTTATTAGTTAGTTTCTAAATTCTTAAAATAAATCATAATCAAAAAAAAAGCCTTTCACACAGGAAAGGCTTGTCAATATAATACAAATAAACCCTTTCCTACGGAAGGATTTGAATAATGACGATGTTTGACTGTTGATTCATTTTATTTTCGGCAACAAAAGTAAACAATTTTGCAAAAAAACAATATATTTTTATGATTGTTCTGTTAAAATTTAATGATAATGATTAAAAATTTCCCAGCTTTTTTCCATGGAAGTCAACAAGGCATCTTTATTTAAATTTAACTCAATGGCTTTTGATTCAAAATAATTTAACACATCCTGTGTTGCAATGTTTCCGGTTAAATCATCTTTTGCCATTGGGCAACCACCAAAGCCGTGAATAGCAGCATCAAAACGGTTACAGCCACTTTGAAAAGCAGCATTTATTTTTTCATTACTGTTTTCTTTGCGTGAATGCAAATGAGCAATGAACTCCACATCTTTAAATTGTGGAATTAAATGCTGAACAGATATTGAATGTTTTCTTTATTAGAAACTCCTGTAGTATCTGCTAATGCCATTTCACGAATTCCTAATTGATGTAATTGATTTGCCCATTTTAGTACAATCTCGCTGCTCCATTCATCGTTGTATGGATTACCGAAAGCCATAGAAAGGTAAACGAGTAATGTTTTATTTTTTTTAGAACAAAGTGTTTGAATTTCCTCCACTCGTTTTAGAGATTCGGAAATACTTGAGTTGGTATTACGTTGCTGAAAAGTTTCGGAAATTGAAAATGGAAAACCGAGGTAATGAATTTCATCGTATTGAACGGCGTCTTCTGCACCACGTGTATTTGCAATAATTGCGAGTAATTTTGATGTTGTTGAAGTTAAATCTAATTTTTTTAGAACCTCCGGAGTATCCTGCATTTGTGGAATTGCCTTAGGAGAAACAAAACTTCCAAAGTCAATGGTATCAAACCCAACTTTAAGCAAGGAATTGATGTAATCGGACTTTAGTTCTGTAGGAATAAATTCCTTAATGCCTTGCATGGCATCTCTTGGGCACTCTGTTAATTTTATCATACGTTTCTTTGAACTAATTTTTTATTTATTTTTTTTACGAGTGAAGGTCCTTCGTAAATGAAGCCGGTGTACAATTGTATTAAACTTGCTCCTGCATCTAATTTTTCCAAAGCGTCTTCAGCAGTATGAATACCACCTACACCAATAATTGGGAAAGCCCCTTTTGACTTCTGGTGCAAATATCGTATAACTTCGGTGCTTCTTTTTGTTAAAGGTTTACCACTTAAACCGCCAGCACCAATTTTTTCAATGCGTTCTTTTGAAACTGTTAGTGGTTCACGCGCAATGGTAGTGTTGGTTGCTATTACTCCGGCAATTTTAGTGTCACGAACAATTTCAATGATATCATCTAATTGTTCATTAGTTAAATCCGGTGCAATTTTTAAAAAAACAGGTTTAGGATTTTGTTTTGAATTATTTAAAGCCATTACTTTATTCAACAATGCAGTTAAAGGTTCTTTATCCTGCAAGGCACGTAAATTAGGCGTATTGGGAGAACTTACATTTACAACAAAATAATCTACAACATCAAACAAAACATGAAAACAATATTCGTAATCTTTGTCTGCTTCTTCGTTTGGTGTGATTTTATTTTTACCAATGTTCCCGCCAATAATGATGGTTTTGTTTTTACGATGTTTCAAACGTTCAACCGCATTATCTGCACCTTTGTTGTTAAAACCCATTCGATTTATAACCGCTTCATCCTGAGGAATGCGAAACAATCGTGGTTTATCATTTCCGGGTTGCGCTTTAGGCGTTAGAGTTCCAATTTCAA
>CAZTCG010000186.1:0-4580 GCA_964612005.1 uncultured Flavobacteriaceae bacterium
AGTAATGATCAACAACCAATTGTTGTTAAGGCACCCACGTCTTGTTCATCGCCAAATGTTGTTCCAACTGGTGGTTGTCCTGATGATGAATCCATTAATAATAGTTCTTATTTATCAACAAACGGAGGAGGTACATCTTCAGGAAATGTATATTTTAATGGGATTACAGCAAATTGTGAATTTAATTTAAGTAGTTTGGTTGTTAATGATAATTACTATATTTATATAGACGGTAATGGCGGAACATCTTCCTCATTTTACATTGAACTTGAATCGGGCGCACAAACATGCCGAACATTATTGCCTGTAGAACTTTCAGTTTTTAAAGCAAGCTATATTTTTCCTTTTGCACATTTAACTTGGCGAACTGAGAGTGAATTAAATAACGATCGTTTTGAAATTGAAAAAAGTATTGACGGAATAAACTGGAAATATATATCAGCTATAAAAGGTAATGGTACAACTAGCACCCCTCAAGATTATAATTTCATTGATGAAGAATTAATTGATCAAGTAACCTATTACCGTTTAAAACAATTTGATTTTAATGGAGAATTTAACTACTCATTTATTGAAACAGTTATTCCTAATAATAGTCAACATACTTTATTCTTCCCTAATCCTGCCAATCAACAAATTCAACTTGTTTTGAAAAAAGGTATAGAATTTAATTATCAAATCATCGATCAATTAGGCCGCATAGTATTGAAGGGTAAAAATGAAGGAAGCAATAACAACATTTTAATTGAACAATTGGATGCTGGTGTTTATGTATTGTTTGTAAATGATACATGTTACGGTAAATTAATAAAACGATAATTTAATTCCTATTAAATTACTCGAAAATAAAGTTGCAATCCACTGCTTAATATTTTATCTTTAGCAGGTCATCATAAAATCTCGTTCATGTTACCTAAAAAAACAAAATATGCAATTAAAGCGCTATTGGCATTAGCAAAAAATTATAGCAAAAAAGAATACAAAAAAATTTCGGAAATAGCCGAACAAGAAAAAATTCCACATAAGTTTTTAGAAGCCATTTTGCTAGAGCTACGTAAACAAGGCATTTTGGGCAGCAAAATAGGAGCTAAAGGTGGTTATTATTTATTAAAACATCCGGAAGAAATCATGCTGAGTCAGATTATTCGAATAACAGGTGGACCAATAGCTTTGCTTCCTTGCGTGAGTTTAAATTTTTATGAACCTTGTGATGAATGTATTAATGAGGATGTGTGTGGTTTGCGAAATGTAATTTTAGAAGTTCGCGAAGCATCCATAAAAATTTTATCAAAAACAAGTCTAGCAGACATCATACTGCGCGAACAAAATTTGAAAAAAAGTAAATCAAAAAAAACTACTTGATTTTTTATTAATAAGATTTAAACCATGAATAAGTCTTTACAGAAATTTCCAATAAGTAAAACACATTTAATCAATAAAAAGAAAGTTGGATACACTTATAACTTGCCTTTTGAAAAACAAATTGATAAAAACAACTGTATACTACTTACAGATAAAAATGTGTATAAACACCACGGTTCGCAACTTAAAAAATTTAAATCAATTGTAATTAGTGCTGGCGAAGAGTTTAAAAATCAAACAACTATTACTTACATTATAAGTGAACTCATTAAGTTGGGTGCCGATAGAAGTACAACACTTGTAGGTATTGGCGGCGGTGTAATTACTGATATGGCAGGGTATGTTGCTGCCATTTACATGAGAGGGATTAAATGTGTGCTGGTGCCGACAACACTACTAGCAATGGTTGATGCGGCCATAGGTGGTAAGAACGGAATAGATGTTGGGATTTTTAAAAATATGGTTGGGACAATCAGGCAACCAAATCAATTAATTATTGATGCCCGTTTTTTAAAAACATTACCACAACAAGAATGGATTAACGGATTTGCAGAAATTATAAAACACGCATGCATTAAAAACAAATCAATTTTTAATGAACTTAAAAATAACAATATCACTTTTTATCAGAAAAACACGGAACAACTTATTCAATTAATTTATGTTAACGCTGAATTAAAAACGAAAGTTGTAAAAAATGATGAGTTTGAAAAACACGATCGCATGCTACTTAATTTTGGGCACACGCTTGCGCATGCAATTGAAAACAGCTATAAACTTCCACATGGTTTTGCAGTTGCAATAGGAATGGTATATGCTAGTCGCATATCCGAAAAGTTGAAAGGATTTAAGGAAACGCAACTGCTAATTGATTTATTAGATCAGTATCAATTACCTACTAAATTTGATTTTGATTGGAAACACGCTTATGATAATTTATTAAAGGATAAAAAGAAAATTAAAAATAGCATTAACTATGTGTTGCTTACAAAAATTGGAAAATCAGAAGTATTTCCTATAGATAAAAATGAATTAAAAAAAATCATGCTTGAATTATCAAAATCATGAACGCAATAGTTTATCCAACACCATTAGATTCAACACTAATTGCTCCTTCTTCTAAAAGCAGCATGCAAAGAGCTTGCGCAGCAGCATTATTAAAGAAAGGCGAAAGCATTATTTATAATTATGGTAAAAGCAATGACGATAAAGCTGCACTAAGTATTATTAAAAGTTTTGGCGCAGAAGTACATTATGAAGCTGATTTTTTAAAGATTAAATCGAAAGGTATTTCTTCATTTTCTAACCAAATAAACTGTGGAGAATCAGGTTTAAGTATACGAATGTTTACTCCCATTGCTGCTTTAGCAAATAAAGAAATTGAAATTATTGGTAATGGAAGTTTAACTACCAGGCCAATGGATTTTTTTGATGAAGTACTGCCAAAGCTTGGGGTTAATATAAAAAGCCATTCTGGTAAACTACCATTATTAGTTAAGGGCCCACTTATCCCAACAACCATTACAGTAGATGGAAGTTTAAGTTCACAGTTCTTAACAGGTTTATTAATGGCTTATGCAGCAGCTGATGCAACAGATGTTACAATTAATGTAACTAATTTAAAAAGCAAACCTTACATCGATTTAACGCTTGATGTAATGCGTTCTTTTGAATTAAAAATTCCAAAGAATGAAAACTATGAGAAATTTTATTTTACAAAAGATGCGCATCCGATTCCAAAAGAAACAACTAATTATACTGTTGAGGGAGATTGGAGTGGAGGCGCTTTTTTATTAGTAGCTGGGGCTATTGCAGGAAAGATTTGTGTTAAAGGATTGCAACTTAATTCCACTCAAGCAGATAAAGCCATATTAAATGCGATTAAAGATTGCGGAGCAAAAATTAGTTTGAGTGATAATGATGTTGTTGTTGAAACAACATCGTTAAAAGCATTTCAGTTTGATGCAACCGAGTGTCCTGATTTATTTCCTCCTTTGGTTGTATTGGCTTCACAAAGAGAGTAATAGAGGAGAGACATTAAAACAAGAGTTTGCAAAACTAGGTGTCAGTATTTTGTTGGATGGCGATTTTATGATGATAAATGGAATTCAACAAACAAGCTCATGTGTTGTAAGTTCACACCACGATCATCGAATTGCTATGGCTTGTGCTATTGCTGCATTAAGAGCTAATGATAAAGTTGAAATTGAACACGCTGATGCGATTAACAAATCGTATCCGGATTTTTTCAGTGATTTAAAACGTATGAATATTAAACTATCGTATTAAATTTATACTTTATTGTTACAATTTAAATTAAATAGCAAGTCAAGTGAACTAGTAATGTACTTTTTGCTCAATTAAAAAAATGGTTTGGCGTATAACATGTGGTAATTAAAAACTAATAACAGCTATATATGAATTCAATCGGACAATTGTTTAAAATAGATATTTATGGTGAATCTCACGGCCCGTGTGTTGGCGTAATTTTATCGGGATGTCCTGCCGGATTGAATATTGAATTAGAAGATTTTGAAACAGATATGAATCGCCGTAAAGGCGGAATGCAAAAAGGAACAACACCAAGAAAAGAAGAGGATGTCCCTGTTTTTAAATCAGGTATTTTTAATGGCAAAACAACTGGTTTTCCTATTTGTATAGAATTTCCAAACAACAACACTCGTAGCGAAGATTATCAAAAACAAAGAGATATACCTCGCCCTGGTCATGCTGATTTTACTGCACATCAAAAATTTGGTGGTTTTGAAGATTACCGAGGAGGAGGTCATTTTAGTGCGCGTTTAACTACAGGAATTGTTGCAGCGGGAGTAATTGCAAAAAAAATAATTTCTTCAATTCAAATAAACGCAAATATCATTGAAATTGGTGGCTGCACTAATTTAGAGGAAGGCCTAGAAAAAGCCATAGCGGCAAAAGATTCAGTAGGAGGAATTATTGAATGTAGTGTAAATGGGTTACCGGTTGGTCTCGGCGAACCTTATTTTAATTCTGTTGAATCTGTATTGTCACATTATTTGTTTTCTATCCCTGCTGTTAAAGGAATAGAGTTTGGTGCCGGGTTCAAAGCTGCGCGGATGTTTGGCAGTGAACATAATGATAGTATAGTTGATCCATCAGGTAAAACAGCAACTAATCATGCAGGGGGTGTTGTGGGTGGTATAACCAACGGAAATGATTTAATGTTTCGCCTTGCTATT
>CAZTCG010000187.1:0-4546 GCA_964612005.1 uncultured Flavobacteriaceae bacterium
CATCATCGCATACATTCATTTTGTTTTTTGATTGTGAATATGAATGGAAGAAAAATAAAATGAATGAAACTAAAAATAATCTTTTGAATCTTTTATAAAAAAACTTGTTAAACATAATTTACTACTAATCTATTATTTAATAACGTAACAAATAAAATGAGTTCAATGTTATAAAAAAATTACAATATGACTATATTTTTAATAATTGCATCAATTTATTTAGATGAATTCCAAATAAACTAACATTGAAATGACATTTGTAACCCCATATTGCCTTTCATCCCTTATTTTTAAATTTTAACAAATGAAGCGTGCAATTTTTATAAAAAAAAATTAAATTTGATAAAACATTAAAATTATACACATGAAAAAATTATTTTTCGCAGTTGCTTTAACAGGATTTATTTCTGCTGCATCGGCTTCAACAATTTCAACTTTATCTAATAATACTATTGTTTCTGTAATTGGTGACGATAAAAAAGGTGATGATAAAGGAAAGAAAAAATCTTGCAGCAAAGATGAAAAATCTTGTTGCAAAAAAGATGCTGCAGCTAAAAAATCTTGTTGCAAATCAAAAGAAGAAAAGAAAGACGAGAAAAAATAATTTAATGCGTTTAAATTAAAACGTTTAACTGTTATTTATTTTCCTCTGGTTTTTTTACCTCTTGTTTACTGCCAAACTTTTTTAAGTTATAGGTAAAAGTAAGCAAGAGGTATTTTTTTAGCACACTATTTTGTAAATCTTCCACATAAGTTTCTGTTACATTTCTAGTAATCGAATTATTACTGGTTAACAAATCAAAAACGGAAATTTTGAATTCAGCAGCGCGGTTTTTCAAGAACTTATAACCGATTGATCCTCCCCACAAAGGAATCTGCTGATTAAACTGACCAGATAATCCCTGAAACTGATAATGCGTGAAATCACTTCCAATTAAAAGACCTCTCCAAGGCATTAGCGTTAATTTTAGCGCAGTTAAGCCGATGTAATAATTGTTATTTGCAGTTTGCTGAATGCTATTTTTTACATCATTATAATTGGAAGTATATGAAACTGAAAAATCAATTTTTTCGCTGATGTTACTCGATAAAACTATGCCGGCATTGTAATTCCAGGTAGCAGAATAATTAATGGCTTGATTAATCAATGCAGGAGAATACAAATAATTAACTCCACTGTTTATACTTAAATTGCATTTTATCTTACTTATGGGTAAACTATAAGTAATCATTGAGCGAACTGCATAATTATCATTCAAGTTTACCGGTGAACTTAATTGTGCACCACGTTGTAACAAAACACCATTAGCTAATAAAGTATCTTTAAATGCAATAGTTGTTTTATTGGTAATGTAGTTTTGATTAGCCGTTCCGTTAACCAGTATAAAAAGACTTTTACCACTCTCCGGCCAGGTAGAATTAAAACGATAAACAAGGTTATGAATGTATTGTTGTTTTAAATCAGGATTACCCGAACTTAAATTTAAAGGGTTGCTATTATCAATCACATTCTGCAACTGAGTGACTGATGGTGCTTGTGCTGATGTAGTATAAAACAAGCGCATTTCCTTTGTTTTAGAAAAACTGATTCGTGTCATTACTTTTGGCAAAAAAGCAATAAAATTTTTATTTACTAAAGAATTTAAAGGAAATGTTTGTGCTCCTGCTAAACTTAATGATTGATAATCTGCACCAACATTTATCATCAGTTTTTCAGTTCGTATTCTGAAACCTGTTCCAGGACGGTGACTAATCAAATTATTATTAAATGTATTGCTCAATAATGAATTGATACTATTATAATTTCCGGTTAACGAATCAATGGCATTTGTTTTTTTATCCGATAAGGAATAAGAAATAGAAGGTGCATACGAAAGATAGAACTGCCCATTTTGCTTGAAAGGTTCGGTAAAAGTAATGCTTGAACTATAGGTTAACCCTTTTACCAATTGATTGGTTAACTGATTTAGATTGACAACTGAATCATTTGCTTGATCAAAATAAGTTGATCCAGAAATTAACTTTGATGATGTTGCTTTATCGTTGATGGAAAAACCGGCATCAATGGAAATGGTTCTTCTGGGCTTTATAAAGCGATGCATCCACAACAAATTAGCCTTGCCGTTATATGCTGAATTGTTGTTGCTTAATTTGTTTGTGAATTTATTTAACGTGTCAATTGATTTAATTGTATTCAATCCATTACTCGTATTTTCTGATGTGTTATTTTGAAACGAAAATTGTGGCGTAAAAAAAATAGTATTCATCGTATCCGGCGAAAACTCGGCCCTGACATTAATTCTATGATTTTGAATATAGGTTTCAGATAGTGCAGTTTCATTATAGTTTTGATTTCCACTTCGGCTTAAAAAATAAGTTCGTAACGTTAATGAAGTATTTTCGTTTTGTGTTGAATTATAAAAATAACTTCCGGTAAATTTCAATTTTTTACCCCATTGGTTAACATAGTTAATACCACCGCTTCCTGTTGTACTGATTCCGCTTTGTTGGGCCGACATAAAATTTGCAGTAGGATCGGCTTGCATTCCACCTCGTCCCATTCCTCCTCCTCCACGTCTTCCACCTCCTCCTCCGCCACCTGATGATGATTGAGCAACACCGATTAAATCCTGCGCACTGAAATTTTGTTGATTAATGTTATTAAACATGCCCAGCACTGTAATTTTTTGGTTACCCGAAAAATGATTGTAATTCAAGCCCGAATTAAATCGTTCATCCGTTCCTGCACCTGCATAAAATTTACCGAACTCTCCATTCGACATGCCTCGCTTGGTAACAATGTTTAAGGTCTTTGTTGTGTTGCCATCATTGAATCCGGTAAACTGTGCCTGATCACTTAACTTATCAAATACCTGAATTTTTTCTACAATCTCTGCAGGCAAATTTTTTAAAGCTGCATTAGCATCATCACCAAAAAATTCTTTGCCATCAATCAACACTTTTTTTACTTCTTCACCTTGCGCTTTAATAGTTCCGTTTTCGCTAGTGATACCAGGCATTTTTTTAACTAAATCTTCTACAGTTGCATCGGTATTTACTTTATACGAACCTGCATTACTTTCTGCTGTATCACCTTTTATAGTGACGCGATCTTGAGTTGCATTTACATCAACAGTAGTTAATAGTTTAGTATCTGGCGTTAGTTTAATTCTGTAATAATTTCGTTTGCCTGGCACTTGAATATTACGACTGAATTTTTTATAACCCACCAGCAGCCCTTCCAATATATATTCTCCAGCATTAATATTTTCAAAATTAAAATTGCCGTTTTCGTTTGTTATGGTTGCTTTAATTAGTGAAGAATCAGTTCTGTTTTTCAATAGCACACTAACTCCTGGTATAGCACTACTATCTGATCTGTCGCTTGCAAATCCCTCAACTTTAAACTCCTGGGCATGCAATGTTAATGTCAATAGAATACTTAAATAAAATAAAAGTTTAATATACATGCAAAAGCAAAGAAATTTTAAATGGTATATTTGACAAATCTATCATTAATTTTTGCAATAAATTAATTAATGATGAAGTAATATATATGCAAGAAATTTGGAGTTTTTTAAAAGAACTTGTTAATCCTGAATCCATTGTGCAACTAGGATTACCGCTTTTGTTATTTGTGATTTTTGCAGAAACCGGCTTATTTTTTGGCTTTTTTTTACCAGGAGATAGTTTAGTTTTTATTTCAGGATTGATTTGCGCTACAAATAACGAGTATTTAGATGTCAATATAATTACTTTAATCTCAACTATGATTAGCGCTGCAGTGATTGGAAATTTAGTTGGTTACTGGTTTGGCAGAAAAGTTGGTCCTGCACTTTTTAGAAAAGAAGATAATTTGTTTTTTAAAAAAAGACATTTATTGGCGACACAATCTTTTTATGAAAAGCATGGCGGTAAAACATTAATACTTGGGAGATTTTTACCCATTGTAAGAACCTTTGCACCCATACTAGCAGGAATTATATCCATTAATTTTCGGAAATTTATGATGTATAATTTAATTGGTGCTACTGCTTGGATAGGATCCATTTCAAGTATAGGTTATTTTTTAGGAAGTAAATTTCCAAAAACAAAAGATTATTTGGGCTATATTGTAATTGGACTTATTATTATTACAACTATTCCCGTAGTTATTACTTACCTTAAAGAAAAGAAAAAAGGCAACCAAATTTGATTGCCTTTTAAAAAAGAAAAGATCCCTATTCTATTTTGACACAGTAACTTTTTCTGTATAAACAACTTTATTGTTTTCATCAGTAACATTACAGATGTAAAGTCCATTTTCAAAACGAGTTAAATCAATTTTAGCTGCACCGTAAACTAACTCTTCAGAAGCAACTAGTCTTCCTGAAATATCAAATAGTTGTACCTTGGCTTTATTTCCGCTTTTTGATTTGATGTTTAAGAAATCAGATGCAGGATTTGGATAAGAGATGATATCATCCTTCATGTAAAACACTTCGCTGATACCTGCAGGATAATTAAATACAATCGCATCAAGAGAAAGAGTACTGCCAATAGATTG
>CAZTCG010000188.1:0-4532 GCA_964612005.1 uncultured Flavobacteriaceae bacterium
TGCC
Organism: uncultured Flavobacteriaceae bacterium; assembly: GCA_964612005.1. Taxonomy (GTDB): domain Bacteria; phylum Bacteroidota; class Bacteroidia; order B-17B0; family Aurantibacillaceae; genus JADJDM01. Next base: position 5 of record CAZTCG010000188.1, read on the forward strand.
CAATCCGGAAAAGTGCAAGCAGCTTGGCGCAATTTATCAGATTACGAAAGTAGTTTTGACACCAGTTCACTAGCAAAAGCAAACGAAGCCATTCAATTGGCATTAGCCAATGAAAAAACAAAAGACGATGCCAAAACTTGGTTGTACAAATCAAAAATTGAATTGTATTTGTTTAAAGAAGATTACAAAAAAAATGAATTAAAAAATAAATCCAATGCTGATGTAAAAGAAATCTCTTATCAGCAGAGTAATGCCAAATTCATTGATGAAGCTACAAAGTCAGTTCAAAAAACAAAAGAATTGGATAAAGATAAATCCTATGAAAATGAAATTAAAATTCTATATTCTCAATTGGTTCAGGAACTGAATAATGTGGCCTACTCAAAATACAAAGCAAGAAAATTTGAAGACGCTGCACTTTTATTTTCTGATCAATACATCATCACAAAACAACTGGGGATTGTTGACACCAATGTTTTATACAACTCCGTATTGTGTGCCACAAAAACTGGCAAACACCAATTAACCAAACAATATGCAGAAATGATGATCAGTGAAAAAGTTGCCAACTCATTTGCATATACCAGTTTGTTTGATGCTAAACTGGCACTTAATGATAGCACAGGTGCACTAGACGCCATAAAAGCCGGGCGAATTGCTTGTCCAAACGATACGTATCTGATGAATAAAGAAACCGAATTTTTCATTCAACAAGGAAATGGAACTAAAGCCTTGGAAAACTTAAATAAAGCCATTACTGCAACGCCAAATAATTCAACTTTATATTTGGTGCGTGGAAATGTTTACGATAATATGGCAAATCCTGTTAAAGGAGATAAACCTCTCAACTTTGAAGAATTGATGTTAAAAGCAGAGCAGGATTATAAAAAAGCTACAGAACTTGATCCTGCTAGTTTTGATGCATGGTACAATTGCGGCGCAGTGTATAAAAATGAATGCTGAACAAAAAGCGTTAAGCGAAAAGGCCCAGGATTTATTTAAGAAAGCCGTTTTCAATTTAGAGAATGCAATGAATATTAATGCTAATGATGTTCCTACTTTAACCGCTTTACGCAAGCTTTATTTGATAATTGGAGATAAAGCAAAATCCGAACAAATATCAGAGAAATTAAAGAAGTAACAGTTTAATAATTAATTTATGATTAAAAGATTTTTATTTATTGGAATCTTATTTTTTTCGATTCAGTTAATTGCCCAAAATCAAAAAATTACACTTGAAAACATCTGGAAAGAATACAAATTTATTCCTGAGCGTTTTAGTGGTTTTAACTCAATGAAAGATGGAATCTCTTACTCGCAGTTGGAAGAGAATGGCGATATTAATAAATATGAATTAAAATCAGGGAAACTTCTTTCAAATATTGTAAAGGCAAACGAATTGATTGTATCTGGCACACAAGATACCGTAAAAGCTTCTACCTATTACTTTAATGATGATGAAACAAAAATTATTTTTCCTCAAAATTATAAAGCTATTTACAGAAGATCAGGCACAGCAGTAAATTATGTGTTTGATATTAAAACAAGAAAATTAGTAAAGCTTTCTGATAAAGGTCCGCAGCTATTTGCAAGCATGTCTCCAAAAGGAAGTAAAGTTGCTTTTGTAAGAGATAATAATCTTTTCATTAAAGATTTAGATGCACAAACCGAAACTCAAATTACTCAAGATGGTGAATACAATAAAATTAAAAACGGTTGGTGCGATTGGGTTTATGAAGAAGAGTTTAGTAAGGCAGAAGCTTTTGAATGGAATGCAAACGGAACCAAACTGGCTTGGATTAAATTTGATGAAAGCAAAGTAAAAGAATTTGAAATGCCCATGTATGATGGACTTTATCCAAGTCAATACAAATTTAAATACCCAAAAGCAGGTGAAGCGAATTCAATTGTAACAGTTAACATATATGATTTAGCAACTCAAAAAATTACTAATGTAGATATTGGTACTGAAACGGATATTTACATCCCTCGCATAAATTGGACGAAAGATGCCAATACTCTGTCCATACAAAGAATGAACCGCTTGCAAAATAAATTGGAATTGCTTTTTGCCGATGCACAAACAGGAAAAACAAAAACAATTTTAACTGAACAATGTGATACATATATTGATATAACAGATAATCTTCGTTTCCTGGCTAATAACAATGGGTTTATTTGGAGCAGTGAACTAGATGGATACAATCATTTATATCATTACGATATCAATGGAAAATTAATTACACAAATCACAAAAGGTAACTGGGATGTAATTGACTTTAAAGGCATCGATGAAAAAACAAAAACCTTGTTTTACATTTCTACTGAACTATCACCTAACGAACGCGATCTTTACAGCATTTCACTGGATGGAAAAAATAAAATTAAACTTTCTGATAAACGAGGAACTACCGATGCCGATTTCAGTAGTAACTTTCAGTATTACGTAAGCACCTGGAGTGATGCCAACACGCCTTATTTAGTTGAGTTAAGAGACAATAAAGGTAAACTCATTAAAACGTTGGTAGAAAACAAAGAATACAAAACCAAAATCTCGCAATACGAATTAACAACCAAAACATTTTTCAAGTTCAAAACATCAGAGCAAGTTGAATTAAACGGTTGGATGATGAAACCGGTAAATTTTGATTCTACTAAAAAATATCCTGTGTATCAGTTTGCGTATGGCGGTCCCGGTAGCAACGAGTGCAACAATCAGTGGGAGATTTACGATTACTTCTGGCATCAATTGTTGTGTCAGCAAGGGTACATTGTTGTGTGTGTTGATGGTAGAGGAACGTTGGGTAGAGGGAAAGCTTTTAAACACAGTACATACAAACAATTAGGCAAACTGGAAACCATCGACCAAATTGAAACAGCAAAGTATTTAGGTTCGTTGAATTACATTGATAAAACCCGAATTGGCTTTCAAGGATGGAGTTTTGGAGGTTACCTCGCTTCTTTGCTGATTACAAAAGGTGCTGATTATTTTAAATCTGCCGTTGCAGTTGCGCCGGTTACCAACTGGAGGTATTACGATAACATTTATACCGAACGATTTTTAAGAACTCCTCAGGAAAATCCTTCCGGTTATGACGAAAACTCACCGGTGTTTTTTACAAAAAAAATCAAAGGGAATTATTTATTGATTCACGGAAGTGCAGATGATAACGTGCATTTGCAAAACAGCATGGAAATGACCAAAGAGTTAGTTAAAAATAATATTCCATTTGAACAATTTATTTACCCTAATAAAAACCACGGCATTTATGGTGGCAATACGCGTTTACACTTATACACTAAAATACTGAAGTTTGTAAAAGATAATTTATAAGAATTTAAATTGTACTATTTGTTTTTTCAGTAAACCATTTTTTTATACCAAGTTTTAATTCGGTAAATTGGTGTTTTAGATTTTTAATTTCTTCTTCAATTTTATCTTTGGCTTCAGCTTTTCCTAATGCAAATTGCACTTCCAACACATCAACTTTTTGTTTTATAGGAATTAATTTGCTAGTAATATTTTTTTGAATTAGAGTTTCGCCTTTTTTAATTTGATTCACCTTTTTAGTAAAATCATTCTTGAAAATATGGTAATTGTCTTTTAGTTCTTCCTTTCCTAATTCTGCCTGAACTTGAAGTTCCTCCAATTGATTAATGCTTTTCTTTAAAAAAGCAATAAAATCATCACCTATGTGTTTCATTTTTTTTAATCAAAATATGAATGCAATTTGTTTTAAAAAATGATTTTAATTTTTCATCGATTTTAATTTTTGTGATTTTTTTCTTTTTTAGTTCTAATTAATATATTTGTCCTTTAAACTAATTTTTATGGGAAAAGGTGATCAACGATCTAAAAAAGGAAAAATTGCAGTAGGCTCTTATGGTAAATCAAGACCGAGAAAAAAATCGGGTAAACCTGCAGTTGCGAAAGCAAAAAAATAATTTAAACCAAAGGGTAAACAATTATTGAATAAAAAAACTGAATTATTTAATTCGGTTTTTTTATTTTCCATCAATTATTTTTCTCCATCAAGTAGCTTTAATGCCTCTTTAATTTCTATGCGGGTATTTTTATTAAATGCAACTACAAAAGCATCTTTAAAACCGTTTGTTTTTAATTTTGCCTGATGCTGAATGGCATCATCTAATTTTTTAAAATTACCGGAGGTATATTTAAAAATAGCACCCATTTTATAAAACCATATTTGCTCCACATTTTTAAAATAATCGGAGTTTATATTCATTTCTTTTTCAAATGAAGCAAACTGAACTTTGAATGAAATATTATTATTAATGGAAGGTTTAATTGAAGTTGTATCTTTTTTGTTTTTATTAAAGTTTTTAATTAAATCAGTTGCAGTTATATTTTTCGTTGTATCAACGTTATCTTTTTTTTCTTTTTCATTAATTTCTGCAATTTTAATTTTCGGATACTTTTCTCCCGGCTTTGTAATTAAGGCATCCTGGTATTTTATCTTTGCCCCTGTGAAATCATTTTTACTTAACAATAAATCAGCTTCCTTAA
>CAZTCG010000189.1:0-4487 GCA_964612005.1 uncultured Flavobacteriaceae bacterium
AGAAACAGATGAAAACACAGATGTTCCTTTAGTGTCTGTTTATCCTGTGCCGGCAAATGATCTATTAACTATAAATCTAGATGATAAAACTATTTATAAGTTAAATGTTATTACTTTTTATGGAAAAATAATTTTTACTAAAACCATTGAGCATAGTTCCAATAAAATAATGCTGTTAAATACTAAAGAATGGGAAGACGGAAATTATATTGTTCTAGCGTTTGATAAAAATGGTAATAAACTTGATTTTCAAAAAATTATCATTCAACATTAATTTAAGATAAAGACGTAATGATAAATTTGAAAATAATGCTTGTGCTTTGTAATATATAAGGATTCAAAGGTTTTCACCAACCATTTTTAAGTACATTACCCGAAACTAATCTTCTTATTTTAACTACCATTCTTCTGGTCCCAACCATTTTTGAACCAATTGATTTTTTTTAAAAATACTTACCGCTAATTGATCCCAGTAAATTAATATGCCACCTGAATATAGTGGGGAATTAAATTTTGAAGCAATATATCTATTAGGTTTGAAAACCATTCTATAGCCAACTGTAGCTCCTATACCTAACCAGTTGTAAAATTTATATTTCACATTTATACCAGGTTCGTAAAAAACCAATAAAAAATCTTCATGATAATTTTTCCCTTTATAATAATAGTCAAAATTAGCATAACCACTACCAAATTGCGTTGGTAAACTGTATTGCCAATGTTTTGTTTTATAGTAGATATAATCAAAATAATAACAGAAATAATTTAGTCTCATGCGTCTATTTAAATAAATATCAGATTTAATTTCGCTATCAAAGTGTTTATGTTTTTCAAATAAAATCGAATTGAGCCAACAATATCCTGCCCCAAATGTTATTTTTTTTCCAAAGGTTATCCCAAACTTTAAACTTTGAACTTCTACTCTATCATGATTAATAAAAGAATTATTTGACTCGTACCTAAAGTCAAAAGTTCTTGAACTCGAAAAAGCCTTTTTTAATGTATCCATGTATTGTGGAAATACAGATATAGATATTATAGAAAACAGAAGAAAAAATTGAATTTTCATTTATTTTAATCAGCAATACAATGAGTTTCAAAGTTGATGAAATTTTAAGTGAAACGAAAATTTTTATTCGAATTGTTTCTTAATTAATATTAGCTATTTTTGAATAAATAATTTTTTTATGTCAGATCAATTATTAAAAGTGGAAACAATGGCTGATTATTTAGCCAGAGGAGAGTATCCTGAAATCTTATTTTGGGTAGGTTGTTCAGGTAGTTTTGACGACAGAGCAAAAAAAATCACTAAAGCAATAGTGAAAATATTAAATCATGTAGGTATTAAGTTTGCAGTTTTAGGGACCGAAGAAACATGTACAGGTGATCCGGCAAAGCGTTCAGGTAATGAGTTTTTATTTCAAATGCAGGCCATGAGTAACATTACTTTGATGAATGCTTACGAGGTAAAAAAAATTGTTACAGGTTGTCCGCATTGTTTTAATACTTTGAAAAATGAATATCCAAGTTTAGGTGGAAATTATGAGGTAGTTCATCATACTCAACTGGTTCAGGAATTAATAGATCAGGGGAAATTAAAAGTAGAAGGTGGTAATTTTAAAGGTAAAAAAATTGTTTATCACGATCCTTGTTATTTAGGTCGTGCGAATGACGTTTACGAAGCACCACGTGATGTAATTTCAAAGCTAGATATTGAACTAGCTGAAATGAAAAGAAGCAGGGCAAATGGATTATGCTGTGGAGCTGGAGGAGCTCAGATGTTTAAAGAGGCCGAAAAAGGAAATAAAGAGGTAAATACAGAACGTGCTGAAGAAGCTTTGGAGCAAAATCCCGATATCATTGCAGTTGGTTGCCCATTTTGCAACACTATGATGACCGACGGCGTAAAACATTTTAATAAAGAAAATCAAACAAAAGTGTTGGATGTAGCTGAATTGATTGTTAATGCAAAAGATCTTTAATCATGAATAAACGAATCTGGATTTACCTTTCTGATAAAAAAATTTCCGGAGTGCTACAAACTTCAATAGCCAAGGATTGTACTAATTTTATTCAAGAATGGAATGCGCATGGAACAAAACTCGATTCTGGGTTTAAAATTTTACACGAACATTTTTTGATTTTTGAAGTAAATGAAGAAAATCATCATGCAAGTGGATGCAGTATTGATAAGCAATTTCATTTAGTTAAACAATTAGAACAAAAATATGGCATTAATTTATTAAATAGATTATTAGTTGCCTATCGCTTAAATAATGAGGTGTTTGTTAAATCTGTCCAAGAAATTAAGCAAGCCATTAAAAACAACGTACTTTCTCCTGATACTATAACTTTTGATACATCGATAACGAATTCTGTTCAATTTGAATCCGAATTTGAAAAGCCAATTTCAGCAAGCTGGTTAATGCCAAAAACACTGGTTTAATACAATAAAAGACATATTTTTTTGTTTATAAACTGAATTTTAAAAACGCATTTTGCCACAACTCTCTGTCATAATCGTTAACTACAACGTAAAGTATTTTTTAGAGCAATGTTTACGTTCGGTTTTTAATGCTTCAAAAAATTGTAATGTCGAAATTTTTGTGGTTGATAATAATTCTATTGATGATTCAGTAGAATTAGTTAAAACAAAGTTTCCGGAAGTAAAATTAATAGAAAATAAAACTAATTTTGGATTTTCTAGAGCAAACAATCAAGCTATTAAACTTGCTAATGGTAAATACATTTTGTTGCTCAATCCTGATACAGTAGTTGCAGAAGATACTTTTGAAAAAGTCATCTCATTTATGGATAATCATCCAAATGCAGGTGGACTTGGAGTTAAAATGCTCGATGGTAAAGGAAATTTTTTACCAGAATCAAAAAGAGGCTTACCTACGCCTCTAGTTGCATTTTATAAGATCTTCGGATTATCAACATTCTTTCCAAAATCAAAAACCTTTGGAAAATACCACTTAGGATTTTTAGATAAAGATAAAACGCACGAAGTGGATGTTTTAAGTGGCGCTTTTATGTTACTTCGTAAAGAATCATTGGATAAAATTGGTTTACTGGACGAAGATTTTTTTATGTATGGTGAAGACATCGATCTCTCTTACCGTGTAATTAAAGGCGGATACAAAAACTATTATTTTTCTGAAACTAGCATCATTCATTACAAAGGAGAAAGCACTAAAAAAAGCAGTGTAAACTATGTGTTTGTTTTTTATAAAGCAATGATCATTTTTGCAAAAAAACATTTTTCTCAATCTAATGCAAGACTTTTTTCTTTTTTTATAAACCTAGCTATTTACATTCGCGCAGCAATGGCTATTTGCTACCGTTTTGTACTTAAAGCAATTATTCCCGTAATTGATTTTTCAATTTTGTTTTCTGGATTATGGTTGATTAAAAATTACTATGAAAAACATTATATATTCAAAGAAGGTGGCAGTTATTCCACTCAACTTGCTTTAAGTGCATTTTTACTCTACGTGCTTATTTGGCAGATTTTTGTTTATTTAAGTGGAGGTTACGATAAACCCATAAAACTATACAGAATTTTTAGAGGTATTATTGCAGGAACAGCTAGTATATTAATTGTTTATTCATTATTGCCTGAAAACTTCCGATTCTCAAGAGCAATGATATTAATTGGCTCTGCCTGGGCATTATTAAGTTATTTAGTTAGTCGATTAACGCTTCATTTATCAGGCTTAAAAACATTTAACTTAAAATCAAAATTAAACAAACGATTTGCAATAGTTGGTAGCCCAGATGAATACGAAAGAGTAATTGAATTGATTCAACAAACCAATATTAATTGCGAGACAACATTCTTTATTAACACAAATGACAAAAGCTTAATTGAAAACCTTTCAAATTATTGAAATTGAAAAAATAAATGAAGTTGTTTTTTGTTCAAAGAATTTAAGCTCCCAACTAATCATTGAACAAATGTTGCAGTTGGTAAATCTGAAAGTTGATTTTAAAATTGCCCCACCTGAAAGTTTATCAATTATAGGAAGTAACAGCATCAATACCGCAGGAGACCTTTACATTATCGATTCTAATTCAATAAGTAAACCTGAAAATCAACGTAAGAAAAGAGTCTTAGATCTTGGAGTTACATTAATAATTATATTAATTTCTCCATTTCTACTTTTTTTACAAAAAAATAAATTCAAATTCATTAAAAACAGCTTTTTAGTTCTCATAGGAAACAAAACATGGGTTGGTTATAAAAACAAATCACATGTTGCTTTACCTGAAATAAAAAAATCTATTTTATCTCCTGCAATAATGATTAAATCAAATAAAGTTGATGAAAATGATATCATGAAAATAAATTTAATTTATGCTAAAGATTATAAACCGGAGAATGACTTGTTAATAATCTTAAAAGGGGTAAAATATTTAGATAATTAAAAAAACACAAAACCCTAAAGCTTTGCTTTAGGGTTTTGTGTTTTTTTTTAATTATC
>CAZTCG010000190.1:0-4435 GCA_964612005.1 uncultured Flavobacteriaceae bacterium
AAAAACATCAGATTGCTCACGTACAAATTGGTTTAAAATGGATTCCATTTGCCAAGTATGAAACCTATCCAACATTTAAACGAATGCTGGATACCAAATGGCCCGAACTATCTTTCTTCTATAAAAAGGGAATTGGATTGGGTAACTTAAAAGTAAATTACGATCAACTTGAAGCAGGAATAGGAAAAGACATTGAATTACGTGCCTTAGGGAAATTTTCATTTGATGTAATGGCCGGTATTTTCATGAATAATGAAAATATGAATTTTATTGATTATAAGCATTTCAGTGGAAACCAAACCCTATTTTTAATGAACAGGGAAAACTCTGATGTTCCAGGAATCAGCACAAGAACAAACATTACGGAGTTTCACGGATTAAGTTATTATGGTTACAGCACCAACGATAGCTATCTAGAAATCCATGCCTCGCATAATTTCAGAGGATTTTTCATTGGAAAAATTCCGCTTTTGCGTAAAACAAAAATTTATGAAGTAGCAGGAATTAATGCACTCTACACTTCGGGTAAAAATTACATGGAAGCGTTTGTAGGTGCAGATAAATTATTTAAGTTTTTCCGTTTTGATGTGGGAACATCATTTGAAAATAAGGAAAGCAAACAACTTAATTTATTCTATCGATTTGGATTCCGGTTGAGTTTCTTTTAATAAATAAAATTCTTCAACAATAAACTTACTGTTTCTTGTATGAGAGTATTTTATTTTCATCAATTGCCAATATATGTTGTTCAATCAATTCATTAATAACATCAATTACAACATTTCTTTCATAACGATAAAATAAACTGACTAGGTCCTGAATACTCATGGGCTTTTGTAAAATCATATTTACAATTTGGGTATTCACATCATTTAAAACAGAAGAACGATTTGTTTTTTTTCTTTCCAAACAAACATCACAGTTTCCACAATCAAAGATATTTTTTTCATTAAAATATATCAGTAATTGTCGATTACGACAGGTATTATTTTCATTTACATAATTAATAACTGCCTGTGCTCTTCTTAATGCAACTTCTTTTAATAGCTTGTAATTTTCGGGTTTAAATTCTAGCTGCTTAGCATCAATTCTATTATTTGTAAAAATAAGTTTTGGTAATTGTGATTTTGGAATGAATTCCACAACATCCATTTTATGAAGACGATTCAATAATTCAACCACTTCATCCTTACCAATCATTAATTTTTTTGCAAGATGGTATTCATTAATAAAAACATGCTGATCAAATAAACCACCATAATTTCTTAAAAGTGATTTGATAATTCGTTCAAATTTTGGGTACTTAATTTCAAAATTATACAAATCACTTTTATTCATTATAATCATCAATTTAGATGGCTCATAAGAATGATCTTGATAAGACAAATAATTTTCTTTTTCTAAAAATCGAATTGAGTTAAAAACACTTAATGCATTTAAATGATAGTTAGCGCATATCGCTTCTAAATCAAAATCCAGTGCAAGTCCAAAACCAGAGCCAACAGCAATTTGATAATAATTAGCAATAGCCTGATAGGTTTGTTTTATTTCTTCAATTTTAGGAAACGATTTTTCGGTGTTTTCCAATAATTGCTGTGTATCGTATTGTTGAATTAATAAAATTGCATAAGCTATTTTACCATCTCTACCACCTCTTCCAGCTTCCTGAAAATAGGCTTCTAAACTATCCGGCAAATCAAGGTGCACAACAAAACGAACATCAGGTTTATCAATGCCCATTCCAAATGCATTGGTTGCAACAATAATTCTTGTTTTTCCTGCAATCCAGTTTTGTTGTTTATGATGTCGTTCATCTGCTGTTAATCCCGCATGATAAAAATCGGCTATATATCCATTTTGATTTAGCAAATAAGCTATTTCAACTGTTTTTTTTCTATTACGAACATATACTACTCCAGTGCCTGCAATTTTTTTACAAATAGAAAATAACCGATTAATTTTATCTTCTTCGTATTGAACGATATAATGTAAATTTTTTCGTTCGAAAGAAGATTTAAAAACTGCACCGTTTTTAAATTCTAATTTTTGTTGAATATCCTCAATTACTTGATTGGTAGCGCTTGCTGTAAGTGCAATGATAGGTACTTTAGGGAGTAAATCTCTTAATCGGGCAATTTTTAAATAACTTGGTCTGAAATCATACCCCCATTGAGAGATGCAATGTGATTCATCAACGGCAATCATCGTAATATTCAATTCATGAATATTTTTTAAAAAAATGTCAGTTTGTAATCGCTCAGGCGATAGGTATAAAAACTTATAGTTTTCATTGATGCATAAACCAAATGCAACGCGAATCTCATTCCAGTTCATTGCAGATGTGATGGCCATTGCTTTAATGCCTTTTTTATGAAGATTTTGAACCTGATCATTCATTAAAGCAATTAACGGAGAGATTACCAAACACAAACCATCTTTAGCCATTGCCGGTACCTGAAAACAAATTGATTTACCACCTCCTGTAGGCAATAAGGCAAGAGTATCTTTATTTCTAATGATTGATTGAATAATCTCTTCTTGCCCAGTACGGAAAGCTGAATATCCCCAGTATTTTTTTAGTATTTCATGAATATTGCCGCTCATACATCTTCATGCTAAAATTAAAAATAAATAAGTACATTTCAGGAAACTAAATTTCAGTTATTCATGCAATTTTATAAAAAAACGATTCTATTTCTTTTTGTTTTTTTTTCGATAACTACAAAGAGCCAAAACATTAATGTTACTGAACGCTCTCATTTAGCTTATCCTAATAAACAATGTGCAAACATTTGTGGATATGTAGATAGTTTAGGAAATGAATATGCATTGGTAGGAGTAGAATCCGGAATGTCGGTAGTTAATGTAACAAATCCTGATTTACCATTTGAAGTAATAGCCCTACCCTGGCCTGCCGGACCAAATCAGATTTGGAAAGAAATAAAAGTATATAAACATTTTGCATACATCACTTCGGAGGCTGGTGGTGGTTTACAAATTGCAGACTTACGAAATTTGCCTGCAGCTAATGTACCATATCACTATTGGCAACCAGCTATTGGCAATCAGCAATTAAGTACTATTCATGCTTTGCATGTAGATACCACTAAAGGTAATATCTATTTATATGGCTCCAATATTGGAAATGGCGGTGCCATTTGTGCTAGTTTACAAGATCCATGGAATCCGATTTATTTAGGTAGTTACGATTTAAAATATGTACATGATGGTTACGTAGATAATGACACCTTATATGCAGGTGAAATTTTAGATGGAACATGTACTATAGTTGATTTTACAAATAAAACCAATCCGGCAATTTTAACCTCATTTAATACACCTCTAAATTTTACGCACAATACATGGCCTAGTAAAGACAAGCGGTATTTATTTACTACCGATGAGAAAAGTAATTCCCCTTTAACTTCTTATGACATCAGTGATTTAACTAATGTTGTTGAATTAGATAGAATAAAATCAAATCCGGGTTCTAATTCTATAGTTCACAACACACACATTACTCTTGATTCGTTTGCAGTTACATCATGGTATAAAGATGGCATTACCATAGTTGATGTTAAACGTCCTCATAATCTGGTACAAGTAGGTAATTACGATACTTATCCAACCGGATCAGGAAATGGTTTTAATGGCGCATGGGGTGTTTACCCATTTTTACCTTCAAAAACCATCCTTGTTTCTAATATTGAAGATGGCTTACATGTATTAACGCCAGTTTACAAAAGAGCTTGCTGGTTAGAAGGAAACATCAAAGATTCCGTTACACTTGCAAACCTTTCGGGTGTAACCATAACCATTGTTGGATTAACAAGTGCAAATACAACATCACAAGGAAATGGAAATTACGCAACCGGTACAGTTAATTTTGGCACTTACACAATTCAACTTTCTAAAACAGGTTACCAAACTTTAATTGTAGATAATGTAACACTTACCAATGGGTTGTTAACTATATTGAATAGAAAGTTAATGCCAATTGGTTTTGGCATTGAGGAAATAGAAAATAACCAATCAATTACTATTTGTAATAAACATCCATTTAATGACGAATTGTGTATTCAAGTAGTTTCTAAAGAATTGGATAATCAGTTATTGTTGATTGATGCACTCGGTAAAACACTTGCCATATATGATTTAAAAATGGGTACAAACGAATTAGTAATTGGAAAAGAATTGAAAAGTGGCATTTATTTTTTACAACAGAATGGACATGCGTCAATTAAAGTAATTAAATACTAAATTTGTCATGAATTTAAAAAGTAATGTTTTATGCAATTTGAACTTACCACCGATTACCTCGAGTTGCTTCGCTCAGCAATAGCTGAGAAAAATGATCATTACCTGAATGAAAATCTTAATGATTTATACGCGGCTGATATAGCCGAAATTTTTAATCAATTGGATTTTGATGAAG
>CAZTCG010000191.1:0-4427 GCA_964612005.1 uncultured Flavobacteriaceae bacterium
GAAAAACAATTTCAGTGGAAGTAGATAGATGTTTCCAATCTAAAGAGGTTGATGCTGAAATACTAATTAGGTCGCAACCAAAGGCACTTAATAATTTCCCAGTACTTATTCCAGTAGAAGAGCTTATAGGAGTTGTGTTACCAAGTGTTGGTGTTACATTATCATCTCGAAATAAAAGCCATCCATTCTGATTTACCCACACTTTTGAGTAGCTAGTTCCATAGTAATTGAATGTAACTCCAGCAGGGAATGTAACTTCTCCTTGATAACTATTAAAAACGGTAGGTGTTGTTGTTGTTGCTAAATTTGTAGGAGTAGTAAGTGCTGTATAAGCTCCGGTACTTGGTGTAACAGTCCATGAATCATCAACGGTTTGACTAAAACTAAAAAAATGTAATCCAAGCAGTAATAATAAATATATGAATTTTTTTAGCATGAATTGAAATGTATTTATGAAAAAATGCTAGTTTAATTTATATAAATATTTCACCAAAGGTCAAATACTCATTTAAAAGGCTACAAAAATAAGCCTTTTTAAATCAAATAAATTAAATCAAATAGGATAATTACAATAAATAAATTCGTATTTACTTGTCGTTAAAGAATTGATTTAGAGATGTAGCAGAAATACAACAAAAATAAATTTCATTCATCATGCCCCTTAATGCTTTTTTCTTTGCGCTGCTGATAAAGTTCTTCCTCTTTTTTCTGAACAAGTAGTAAAGAGTCGGAAATGGTTTTTTCTCCAATTTTATTCAAATCCGGTTTGCCTGCGTTTACCCAACAAGTATACCAGGCACTACCTACCATAATAATCGATTTTCGCATTCTGCGTTCCACTTGTCCTTTTATCATTTCGTCGTAGGTATTGGTGTATTCTTGCGAATAGGTTTTCACTGTCATATTTCCTCTTGTTTCATAGCCGTATTTTCTATCAACTGGAAATTGAGCGTTCAACTCTCGTTCAAAATTCAATACGGAATCAACTGCTGCATTACTTTCTCGTATGGTTTGCCATGCCGAAAAAATTGGTTTCTCAATGTAGGTAGCTTTACCCACAAAAAAATCATAGCTATCTGATTTTAATTCAGGTATCCTGCTTTCCCAAAATCCATGAATACCTTTTTGATTGGTGAGTTGTCCGTTGTAATTTTCTGTGGTGTGCAGAGGTACGTGACCATCAGCAATGTAATGTCCTAAATCTGCAGAGTAATGTAAAATCATATCTATGTTTTCTCTTTTAAATGCATCGGTAAGTTTATACATCATTTTCTCTACATGCCAAGGATTTATACCGTATGCTTTCAATGTGTCTTCGGTATATTTTTCTACTGCTTTTTTCCAATATATCGGTACCACATCAAAGGCGTTTTCACCGTAATGATCAATGTCAATATAATGCCTTGGGGCTTCCTCTTCCACGCCATATCTTCTTTTATCAGGATCAACAGCATGTTCTGTAATAAAATCTATGTGTTTTTTATAAAATCCAATCATTTCATCGGGTAAAGTAAAAACCGCCATACGGTTAATCTGCTTATGTCCAAAAAAACCCCATGAAGCAACTGGTTCAGGGTGGTATAAAAATAAAATTAGGCTGAAAATTAAAAGTGAAATGTATTTTAGAAAGGATTTCATGTCTTTTTATAGAATAGAGAAATAATAAAACTAAGTTAATTATAAAATTAATGAAATGTAAAATGTAGTAATTAACTTAACTAAAACTTTACAGATTTAAACTCATTTTTTTGTAGTAAAAAAAGAAGATGGTTATAAACGAAATTGAAAAAAATAGTCCTACATAAAAAGATATTCCTAGCTGATTGGTTAAAACAAAAAAAACAAGTTTGATGCAAAAAAAGGAAATGTACCATTCTACTCCCCAGCGCTTCATGTTCCAGATTCCGATAAAAGATATAAAAGTGCCTGCTATGATTAGGCCGTATATAGCCGGAATCCAATCACCTAATTTTTTTGTTTCAGGTGAAAACACACCGGGAAATGTAAATACAATCCATAAATAACCAAGTATACAAATGATTGTTATGAGCGTTGGCCGTTGCATCTTTATTAATTTTGCAGCATTTTAGCTACGTATTTTCCAATAATATCGTATTCAATATTCACTACAGATTCGGGTTTAAGAAACTTAAATGAAGTATGCTCAAACGTATATGGAATAATGCACACCGAAAAATGATGTTCGTTAACTTCTGCAACAGTGAGGCTTGTTCCATTGATACAAATGCTTCCTTTTTCTACAATTAAATTTGATTTAAATGAATTTAATTCAAATGAATATTTCCAACTGCCTTGTTGATCCAATACCTCAACGCACTTTGCTGTTTCATCAACATGGCCTTGCACTATGTGCCCATCAAACCTGCCATTTGCCGGCATGCATCGCTCTATGTTTACCATGCTACCAACCTCCCATGTTTTTAAATTGGTTTTATCCAATGTTTCCTGTATGGCAGTTACTCGGTATTCGTCCTCTTTAATTTCTACAACAGTAAGACAAACACCGTCGTGCGCAACACTCTGGTCTATTTTTAATTCATTTACAAAACCGCATGTGAGCCAGATGTGAATGTTTGATAATTCTTTTTCTATGCGTATAATTTTTCCTGTAGTTTCAATAATCCCTGTAAACATGCAGCTAAAATAAGATTAAAATTGCATGTAGATAAACTGTTGCCCCGAATTAAATGCCCCAAATAAAAGGAGAATTATTATAAGAGTAAATGTAAATACAAATTGAAACTCTTTTTTTTCAGTAGCTTTAATCAATTTATTTTCAATTATAAGATAAAGTATGCTTAATACAAGAACAGCAATAAAATTGAATTGTTCTTGTTGGTGCCAGCCCTGAGCAAGAGGAGCATAAAAATCAGTATCAAATTGTTGAGGCCAAAATTTGCTGACTGAAAATAATTGAGCGCATTTTATTTTTAAAGTTTCAGTTTCCGGTATTCTGAAAAACAAATTACTGAATGCAACTAAAACTAAAACATATATAAATCGGATTATTTTTTTAATTCCATTTACTGCTACTAGATTCTTAAACAAATAAATTTCAATCAATAAATAGATTATATGGCAAAGCGACCATAATAAAAAAGTAATGCCCAGTCCGTGCCAAAAACCTGAAATAAGTAGCGTCATCACAATACCAATTGCTGCAGCATGTTTTTTAAGTTTTCTGAATCGGTAGCTGATTGGTGAATAAATATAATCAGAGAAAAATTTCATTAAACTGATATGCCATCTTCTCCAGAAATCGCTTATAGAAGATGCGGAAAAAGGGCTATTGAAATTTTGAGGCAAATTGATGCCCAGTATCTTTGAAATGCCCAGTGCCACATCAGTATAACCTGAAAAATCAAAATACAATTGAAATGTAAACAAAACTGCTCCAGTAAAAACAGTTAATCCGGAATTTAAATCCGGGTAATCAAATACCGAGTGTACGGTTCCGGCAAGCCCATCTGCCAAAACTATTTTTTTAAAAACACCCAATAATAGTAAATGAAATCCAGGAAAAACATTAATAGTTGTTTGATGCGATTGTAGTGAAGCAGAAAAATCCTGGTAACGAGTAATGGGTCCCATTACAAATTTTGGAAAATACAAACCATAAAGGGCAAATGAAATAAAATCTGTTTCAGGCTTTAAGCGTTTTTTTCTGACATCTATTAAATAAGCTATGTATTGTATGCTATAAAACGAAACACCTATTGTCAAAATTAATTGAGAGGGATCAAACATAATTTGCCTGAATACAAACAGCACATTTTCTTCTTTAGACAGCAAGTAATTGGCAAAAAAGATATTCAATATAAGTAATACAATGCTAAAAGGAATCAAGCCTTTTTGATTGCTAAATTGAGCCGTGTAAAAAGTAAGTAATAGAATGATGAAGCTCCAAGCTAATACTAATGGGGATAAAAAATAAATAAATAGTACACTTACAATCAGTAAAAAAATCTTCCGATACTCATTTTTTAAAATGTAAAAAAACAATAAAAAAACAGGCAGCAAAAGTAAGTTGAGAGTCGTAAATAAATTCATTCAATACGAATGTAGCTAAATTATCAGGTTTGAAAGAAACTCCCTTTTTTCACTTTATTAACATGTAAAAAGCCAATAATGTCAAAATCTTTTACATACACCGAAATTTATGCCTTGTTTAAAGATTAATTTTGCATGCTGTAAGAGTTTATATACATGAAAAACCTGCTGCAACTAATTTACAAATACCACTATTTTTTAGTGTTTTTGATGTTGCAGATTTTTTGTTTTTTTCTAATGTATAAAAATAGAGGGTTTCAGGGCACTGCGATAATTAATTCATCGAATAAGTTTTCAAGTGGAATGTACATGGCCCTTGCAAATTCTAAAGAATACCTGAGTTTAAAAGAAGAAAA
>CAZTCG010000192.1:0-4401 GCA_964612005.1 uncultured Flavobacteriaceae bacterium
CGGCAAACAATGCGCTATATAACAAGTATCCACCCAAGAAGTAAATAAAAAAACAAACAATGATTTCAGTAACATTTAATGAAAAGAAATCTTTTACAACCGAAATGGCTTCCAATTTATTTTGTGGATTTTTTATTTCTTCAAAATTAGCGTTACTGCCTTGCTTGTATACAATTTCATTTTGTTCCTGCATCATGTTTACATCTTTTACAACTCCTGCAAGTAAAATACCGGAGGCAACTGTTGTTAATGTAGATGACAGAACAACCCAAATTAAAAATTGTGTAATCCCAACCATGGCTACACCAATTATTTTTCCCATCATCAATTCAAAAGGTTTCACGGAGGAAACAATAACTTCAATGATGCGATTTGTTTTTTCTTCCATCACGCTGCGCATCACTTGCATACCATACATCATTACGAAAAAGAAAATCATTAACCCACAAGCAAAACCAAAGATGGCAGCGTTCTCATTTCGGGTTTCAATTTCTTTTCCTTTTTCATCCAACTTAGTTGCAATTAAATCTACTTTTTTCCGCGCACTTTTTAATATCTGAGGATTGATATTGTTGGCAGAAAGGTTCCATTCAAAAAACTTTTTTTCAAGTTGAGTTTTGATATAATTTTCAGTAGAGAAACTGGGAGTTTTTTTGCAGTATAAAATAGGATGAATGTCTTTCTCCAGATCTCTTGAAATATAAAGTATAGCGGTATAATCTGTTTTATGAAATAATGCTTTTGCCTCATCCAAAGGTATGCCGGGATAAGTAAATTTTACTAATTCATTGTCGGGCAGTTTACTGATGTTGATGGCTTGCGACTCATCAACAATCATAATTTTTTGTTCTGTTTTATCCGAGTTAGGCAACCAAACCATCAATACAATAAAAGCCGTAACCAATAGCGGCCCAAGTATCGACATGATGATAAATGTTTTATTTCTGACTCTGGTCATGTATTCGCGCCAGATGATGATTTTTATTTTATTCATTGAAATACTTCTTTGTGATGAGTTAAAAATTATTCAGTAAACATACTCTGTGTGCCAATAATATCAGGATTTTCAGATTGTACCGATTGAATGAAAATGTCATTCATGGAAGGAATGATTTCATTAAATGAAAATACCTCTGCAACAGGCATTACAGCACTCAACAAATTGTTTGCTTTGTTGTTGTTAAGTAATTTTACTTTTGCAATGTGTGTATTGTTATCTTCACTTTTGTGATCAAGCAATTCCGCACCTGTCCATAAGGCATTAGTAAAAGCTAACATATTGCCGTGAAAACCAATAGTAAAAATATTTGTTTTAAATTGTTTACGAATTTCTTTTACTGAACCATCTAGGATTTTTTTGGATTTATTAATTAACGCAATGTTATCGCATAATTCTTCTACTGAACCCATATTGTGAGTAGAAAAAATAATGGTAGTTCCTTTCTTTTTTAAATCAAGAATTTCGTTTTTAATTTGATTCGCATTAATAGGGTCAAATCCACTGAATGGTTCATCTAAAATCAGTAGCTGAGGTTCATGCAACACCGTAACAATAAACTGTACTTTCTGTTGCATGCCTTTGCTGAGCTCTTCTACTTTTTTATTCCACCAAGATTTCATTTCAAATTTCTCAAACCAATAGTTGAGTTTTGAAACAGCATCTTTTTTAGAAATGCCTTTTAATCGAGCAAGATAAATACATTGTTCACCAACTTTCATTTTGCGGTACAAACCTCTTTCTTCGGGCAAGTAGCCAATTAATTCGGTATGTTGAGGTTTTAATTTTTCACCTTTTAAATAAACAGTTCCGCTATCAGGAGCTGTGATTTGATTAATGATTCGGATAAGTGATGTTTTACCGGCACCATTGGGTCCAAGTAAACCAAATACAGATCCTTCAGGAATTTCTAGAGACACCTCCGATAGTGCCACATGCCCCGAATAATTTTTTGAAACCTGTTCAATGGATAAAATACTTTTCATAAAAAATAGGTGTCACGAATTTATACAAAAATTACGAGGCATTATGTTTTCCTAAAATCAAAATCATTTTAGTAAAAGCTTTTTTTCATTTTTTAAAACCGAGTTTATGATTTGTTTAGTAAATCTTTTTGATTAACCACCTGTGAAACCTTTATCAGATAATGAAGTAACCGAGCAAAGAAAAAAATACGGTTTCAATGAATTAACTGAAAAAGAAAAAAATAAATTTTTGCTGTTCTTCTCTGAGGTGATAGCAGAACCTATGTTCATTCTTCTGGTTTCATGCGCCACTTTGTATTTATTAATTGGAGATAAGTTAGAAGGCACTGTCTTATTGCTTTCTGTGAGTGTCATCATTTTCATCACATTTTATCAGCGACAAAAAACAGAAAAAGCATTGAGTGAATTAAAAAAATTAAGTGCTCCATTTGCTTCAGCTCAACGTGAAAAAGGAATAGTAAAAATAAAATCGCGTGAGATTGTAAAAGATGATCTATTAATCTTAGAAGAGGGCGACTTAATAGCTGCTGATGCTATTTTGATCGAATGCAATAATTTATTGGTAAATGAATCACCATTAAGTGGCGAGTCATTTCCGGTGATGAAAAGTATTTCCAATGAGAATTCTGAAAATAAAATCTATGCAGGAACATTTATTCTACAAGGCAATGCAATAGCAATGGTTATTGCAATTGGCAATCAAACACAAATTGGTAAAATAGGAAAGAGTTTATTGGAAATACCAACTAATGAAACGCGTTTACAAAAAGAGATGAAATTGCTGGTGAGAAAATTATTTTTTCTGGGCATATTTATTAGTAGTGCAGTAATACTCTTGTTTTATATTTTAAGAGGCAATTGGATTCAATCCCTATTAACTGGGTTATCCTCTGCAATGGCCATTTTGCCTGAGGAATTTCCTGTGGTCTTGACAGTTTTTTTAACTCTTGGCTCATGGAAATTAGCAAAACAAAATGTCTTAACCCGTTATCCGGCTGCAATAGAAAATTTAGGCGCAACAAGTTTTTTGTGTACAGATAAAACCGGAACGATAACGGAGAATAAAATGGAATTGATGTATTGTTATAATGATAATTTCATATTTGCTAAAACAGATTTTCGTAGACAAAAAGAAAAAATAAAAAATTGCATAATAGCTGCATTTTACGCTTGCCCTGACTATACAAGTGACCCAATGGAAAGGGCAATTCAGGAATTAGTAAAACAAAATTACAATTTAGATTCATCCTATCAACTGATTAAAGAATTTCCATTTAATAAAGATGAATTATCGGTTACACGTATTATCAAAACAGATACTTGTTTTGCCTCAGCAAAAGGTGCTCCTGAGGAAATACTAAAACGAAGTATATTAAATGAAGAACAAAAGATAAAACACTTACATGCGTTAAATGAATTAACTCAAAAAGGATTACGAGTTTTGGGAGTGGGCAAACAAGTTTTTACAAGCACAAAAAATTTCCCAACACAACAAATAGATTTTAAATTAGAATTTTTAGGATGGCTTGCTTTTGAAGATCCTTTAAAAGAAGGAATTATAGAATCTGTTCAATTATGTAATACAGCGGGAATAAAAGTTATTTTAATTACTGGCGATTACAAAGAAACAGCAATTGAAATTGCAAGGCAAGCCGGAATTTTTACGAATGGAATTAGCATTTCGGGTGATGAGTTAGATAAGATAAATAACGATGAATTATCTCTCCAAATAAAAAACATTCAATTATTTTACCGCGTAAAACCTTTACAAAAGCTTCGTATTGTTAATGCATTAAAAGCAAATCATGAAGTGGTTAGCATGACAGGTGACGGCATAAATGATGCGCCTGCACTAAAAGCAGCAGACGTTGGAATAGCAATGGGGAAGAGAGGTACAGCGGTAGCAAAAGACGCTTCTTCCATTATTTTATTAGACGATGATTTTAAAACCATTGTTGAAGGAATCAAATTGGGGCGTAAAATTTTTGATAATTTGCAAAAAGCATTTTCATACATTATTTCCATACATGTTCCCATCATTGGTTTAACGCTTCTACCGGCTTTCATTTCTGATTTTCCTGTTTTATTAATGCCTTTACACATTGTTTTACTCGAATTGATGATTGACCCAATCAGTTCCATTACATTTGAAAAACTAGAGCAAGAAAAAAACAGCATGCAACAAGCACCACGTTCTTTTGATAAAAAATTTTTTAACGCATCTCAATGGTTAATAAGCACCATAGATGGAGTTATTTTATTTAGTATGTTATTAGTTGCTTACACTTTTAGTAAGCATAATAGCATAAATGAAGAACAAATACGAAGTGTTGTTTTTATCACTTTTATTGCCGGAAATATGTTATTAGTTATAAATAAAGTTACTAAATCTACTTATATACTAACTGATATAAAGCT
>CAZTCG010000193.1:0-4355 GCA_964612005.1 uncultured Flavobacteriaceae bacterium
ATTTTAAAAGTAGAAAGTTTTTATCCGATACCGCAGATTTTCACCTTCGAGCAATTGATGAGGAAGGTTTAACATTTTCTACTGAAAACTTAAATTCTACAATTGATTTTGATTTACGAACTGGAATTTTTAAAAGTAATGGTAAAGCGTCAATAGTTAGATTTGATAAAAATCAATACATTGCTTACCTCGATCGATTTAAATGGTATATGGATAGCGAGAACATTCAGATAGGTGATGATCAGAAAAAAATCGATTATTCTCACGACAAAGCTCTAGATTTAGAGGGACCAGAGTTCATTTCTGTTCATCCAAATCAGGATTCGTTACGTTTTTTCTCACCAGCAGCCAATTATAATTTAAGAAAATATATTATTAATTGTTTAAATGTACCTTTTGTAAATGTTGCAGATGCTCGATTTTTTCCTGATAGTGGTAAGGTAACCATCTTTAAAAATGCGGTGTTAGATACATTTAAAAATGCTAAGATTTTAGCCAATACTGTAACACGATATCACGAGCTAATTAATGTTAGAGGAAATATATACAGCAGAAAATCTTATTTGGCTAGCGGAGATTATTCCTATTTAGATGAGAATAATGAAAAACATGTATTTAAATTTCAAAAAATCAATCCGGATACTTCAGGTATAACCGTTTCTGAAGGTACAATTACTGATGAGGCAAATTTTAAATTGAATGCCTATTTTAGCTTTGCAGGTAAAGTTAAATTATATGCGCCTAACCAGTTTTTGGTGTTTGAAGGTGGTACACGTATGACTCACTCTTGTGATAAAATTGGAAAGTCTTACCTCAAGTTCAGTGGTGAAATTAATCCTCAGGAAATTTATATACCGGTTCAGGGAGAGTTGCAGGATGTCGAAAATAATCCTGTTGGATCAGGCTTAATCTATAACCCCGATTCATCAAAAGTTTATTCATCGTTTATTTCTCCTATAAAAGGTAAAAAAGATAAAAATATAATTAGTGCCAATGGATATATACATTACAATAAAGCAGCCAACTCTTATCAAATTTCCTCCAAAGAAAAATTACAAGAGAACACATTGCCAGGTAATTTTTTAAATCTAAATACCCAAGATTGTTCAGTATATGCTGAAGGCACATTGGATTTGGGTGCAGAGTTAGGTCAGGTTAAAACAACAACAGTAGGTCAGTCAACTAATTTTTCAGTAAATGATTCCACTTTATTTAAGTTAATGATGACTGTTAATTTCTTTATTGAGGATAAAGCTATGAAAAGAATGTTTCAGGATATGGAAGCATATTTAGGATCGGCAACAGCTGTTGATTTTAGTAAACCTGAATTTGAAAAAGGGTTAAGGGAATTATTAGGCAAAGAAAAAGGGGATAAGGCAATTTCAGATTTAAATTTAAATGGTGGTTTTAGAAGATTTCCTGATGAATTAGAAAAAACAATGTTTTTAAATGATTTATCAATGAAATATGATAAAGAAAGTAAATCGTTTTTAAGTGTTGGAAACATTGGATTTGGTAATATTTATAAAAATGAATTTAACAGATACGTAGGTGGAGTAGTGCAGCTTAAAAAACAAAAATCAGGCGATATGTTTACTATTTACATAGAGCTTGATGCAAGTAATTGGTATTATTTCAGCTATTTTAAAGGAGTAATGAGTTGTGTTTCCAGTAACAAAGAATTTAATACGATATTAAGTGAAGTAAAATCTAAAAATAGAAAAATGGAAGTTGACAAAGGGCCATCTTACCAATATTCAATTTGTGCTGTAAATAAAAAAGATGCCTTTTTGAAGAAAATAAAAAGATCAGAAAATGGCTCGGATGAATAATGAGTATTGTTGTAATTTAAAAAGATTGTAAAATGAAAAAAGGTATATTGTTAGTTAATTTAGGTACTCCGGATAGTCCATCAACTAGTAATGTTAGAAAATACCTTACTGAGTTTCTAAACGATCCAAGAGTGATAGATATAAATCCTGTTGGTCGTTTTTTACTGGTAAACGGAATTATTGTTCCCTTCAGAGCACCTCGTTCAGCAAAATTATACAGAGCTATTTGGACACAAGAAGGTTCTCCATTACTAATACATACTAAAAATTTAACAAATAAAGTTAGATCAATTTTAGGTAAAGATTACGTAGTAGAATTTGGAATGCGTTATCAAAATCCAAGTATTGCCTCAGCCCTGGAAAATTTAAGAAAAGAAAAAGTAACATCAATTACCGTATTACCATTATATCCTCAGTATGCCTCATCTTCTTCCGGATCAAGTATTGAAAAAGTGATGATGGAATTAAAAAAATGGGAGGTATTACCTGAATTAAAAGTAATTTCAAGTTTCTATGATAACGAAAAATACATTGACGCTTTTGTTGAAAAAGCAAAAAAATATGATTTAAATCAATACGAACACATTGTTTTTAGTTATCATGGTTTACCTGAACGACATATTAAAAAAGGTTCCACACATTATGGAAGTGATTATTGTCAATTAGGAACCTGTTGTAATACATTAACTACGTCGAATAGATTATGCTATAGAGCCAACTGTTTTTATACCACACGCAAATTAGTTGAAAAATTAAATATCCCTGAACAAAAATATACAACTACTTTCCAGTCGCGATTAAATAATAGATGGATAAAACCTTATTCTGATGATGTAATTGAACAATTAGCAAAAAAAGGAATGAAAAAAATCCTTGTTTTTTCACCTGCTTTTGTTGCAGATTGCCTCGAAACTATTTACGAAATTGGCGTTGAATATCAAGAGATTTTTCAGGAACATGGTGGCCAAAAAGTTGATTTTGTTGAAAGTTTAAACGATAGTGATAGCTGGGCAAATGCTGTTGCAGAAATGGTAAAAAGCTAAACTGTAATAGCCACTAATTTATCTGACTGACAATTTTTGTAAAGTTAGATTTATTTTAACAGCTATTTCAAGCCTTAATCATCTTACTTTGGCAAACAAAATTTGTTTTAGGTACGCCAGCATTAGCTATACTTTTAAAGCCCCCCTCAATTTCTTTAAAATTATGTATTCCTCTTACTTTTAAAATACTTGCAGCAATCATACTTCTATACCCACCTGCACAATGTAAATAAAAAGGCTCGCTTGAATTTAATTCTGCAAACCAATTATTGATTGAAGAAAGTGGTCTGCAAAAAGCTTCTTCAACATGTTCTGCTTCGTACTCGCTCTCTTTTCTCACATCAATTACTTTACTTTTTCCTATTTGTAATTCATTTTTAAATTGTTCAGCACTGATTCTATTTACTGTATCAACCTCTTTATTTGATGATACCCAAGAATTAAATCCGCCTTTTAAAAAACCTAAAACGTTATCAAAACCAACTCTTGCTAGTCGAGTAATAGTTTCTTCTTCCTGACCTGGATCTGCTACCAATAACAAAGGCTGATTAACGTCAATAACTAATGCACCAACCCAAGGTGCAAAATCACCTTTTACTCCAATATTTATTGATCGAGGTATAAATCCTTTAGTGAATTCAGCAGCTCCTCTTACATCTAAAATAAGTGCACTAGTTGCTTCTGCAGCAGCCTCAAATTCATTTACGCTTAATTGTTTTAAGCCTTTTTCTAAAACTTCATCAAAACTGTTATACCCTTTTTTATTCATAGCCACATTCATTCCAAAATATCCTGGAGGTGGTAATAAACCGTCTGTTACAGCTTTAACAAAGCTTTCTTTATTGGGTTGATTCAATGCATAATTCATTTTCTTTTGATTCCCCAAAGTATCAACAGTTTCTTTCATCATGTTTTTACCGCATGCGCTCCCCGCACCATGAGCAGGATAAACAATTAAATCATCAGATAATGGTATTATTTTTTTGTATAATGAATCATATAATAATCCCGCAAGATCTTCTTGAGTCATACTTGCAGACTTCTGAGCAAGATCTGGTCTGCCAACATCTCCTAAAAATAATGTATCTCCACTAAATAATGCTTTTTGAATTCTGTTTTCATCTAATAGTAAATAGCAAGTACTTTCCATCGTATGTCCTGGAGTGTGAAGTACTTTTATTATAATATTTCCCAATTTAAATTCTTCATTATCCTTTGCTACAATAGCATCAAACTCTGGTGCTGCTGTTGGACCATAAATAATTGGTGCGCCTGTTTTATCACTTAAATCAATATGTCCGGAAACAAAATCAGCATGAAAATGAGTTTCAAATACATATTTGATTTTAACATTATCATTTTTTGCTCTATCAATATAAGGTTTAACTTCTCTTAATGGATCAATAATAGCTGCTTCACCATTTGAAGTAATATAATATGCTCCTTGTGCAAGGCAACCTGTATAAATTTGCTCAATTTT
>CAZTCG010000194.1:0-4329 GCA_964612005.1 uncultured Flavobacteriaceae bacterium
TTCAGAAAGAAGAATAATTAAAACAGAAAGAATAAAAAAAATCACCGAAAGTGCTTCAAAACAATCCTTAAAATTTAATTTCCCAAAAATAAACGAAGCGCTTGATTTTGGCAGCTTTATACAGCTTTTTTCAGCGGTGGAACAAAGCAAATACATTGCGCATTGTAGAAATGAAAATCTTAATTTTATAGGAAAAGCAATATCCAAAAACACAAAATCAATTGTTTTAGTTGGGCCGGAAGGAGATTTTTCCGAGGTAGAGATCAAACAAGCTATTGATAATAATTTTAAGGAAATAAGTTTAGGAAAATCAAGATTAAGAACCGAAACCGCGGGACTAAGTATTGTTCATTATTTTTCCTTTTTAAATTGCCTTTAAACTCAATAATAGATTATATTTGTCGTAATTAAAATGCCCAATTTAAGGTTCATCATTGCTTGGATTGTAAGTGCAATAGTTATGTACTCCGCTTTCTATTGTTGGCATGGCCTTTTATCCAATGATTTTTATAAAATTCAATACCCAAAAGGTATTTTTATGCTATTCTCGGCTTTAGCTTATGTAGTTATATCTTTTGTATTGGCGAAAATTTTTGACTATAAACACATTCGAAAAAAGATTAAAAATCTTTATTTAAGAGCATTAGTTGTAGGCTCTGTTTTTGGTTTTTTATTGTTTGCAATAAGTTCTGTAATTGGTATTGGCTTTTCAAATCCCTATTCACTAGAAATACTTTTGGTTGATTTAATCTGGCAAATAACTGAACAAACTCTTGGAGCATATATTGTCGCTTTTGCACATATCTTTATTTTTGCCCCAGATTTTGAAGAAGAAAGAAGTTAATTTCTTTGATATCTTTCCATAATTTGGAATTATATTTGTATTTTATAATTATGATATTTCGTAAGCTCATTCATCTTTTATTCCTGGCTGTTTTTTGTTTTTTTTCTAGTTTAACTATTTATGCCCAGAAAAAAGATACAGCTCCATTAAATTCAACCAAAAATTTTAAAATTCATAAAGTAGAAAAAGGCCAAAGTTTATATGCTATTGCTAAATTGTATAATGTGGAGTTAAATGCCATTGTTATGGAAAATCCAGATGCAATAGATGGCATTAAAACCGGACAGGAATTAAAAATTCCGCTAGTTAAAAACTCACCTGACAAAAAAGAAATTCAACAACAGGAAAAAACTACTGTTAATTCAATTAATACATCCACACATAAAGTGATAAAAGGTGAAACAATTTATTCCATCTGTAAAAAATATAACATTAGTCAAGAACAACTTACCTCATTAAATCCTAGTTTGAAAGAAGGTTTAAAGGAAAATCAGTTACTAATCATCAAAACGGATGAACCGAAAAAAGTAGAAATAAAAAATACAGAGATAATAAATACAACAACTTCTACTTCAACAAATACATCAAATACATCAAATACATCAAACACAATTACAACTACACGACCGGAAATTTATCAGGTGAAAGAAGAAGATAATATCACTTCTATTTTGCTTATGACAGGAATGAATGAATTTGATTTTTATGACTTAAATCCTGAAGCAAAACAAGGAGTCAGAAAAAATCAGCTCATAAAAGTTTTCTATAAAAAGCAATCAAACACAGTTAAAGAAATGATTGATACTTCCAAGCGTAGTGATGTTCTGGTACAAATTAATGATATAAAACCTTTATCTGTTTTAAATGCCAATTCAATTGATACAACACAACTTATTAAAAAATCTAATTATAAAATTGGCTTGATGTTGCCATTTAAATTTGATGAAACAAGTTTTATTGAAGTTGATAAACTTGCCGAACAAAAACAAAATTTTCCTGAACAACAGAATATATCAATAGATTTTTATGAAGGTATTAATTATGCCTTAACAAAATCTAATGCATCGGTTTCTTTTCAACTTGAACTTTTTGACGTTAGTGAAAGTGATTCAGGAAAATTAGTTTCTGTTTTTAATCAGCAAAAATTTAAACAACTTGATTTATGTATTGGGCCAGTTTACAACTCGATGTTTAAAATGGTTGCAGAACAATGCAAAACATATAATACACCAATTGTTTCGCCATTTACACAACAAAACAAAATTTTATTCGAAAATCAACATGCCAGCAAAACAACTCCCTCCAACGTAACCTTAATCGAATCATTAGCTGAATTCATTATAGATTCAATGGAAAGAGCAAATGTGATTATTGTTAATAGTGGAAAATCAAAGGAACAAACATTGGTAAAGGCATTTAAAAATAAATACAATGAGTATTTGAAATATAAAAAACGCCCGATTAATGACACTGTATTGGAAATAAAAAGCAGCAGTTTTGAAAAAGTAAATTTTTCAGCTTCTAGAAAAAACTACTTTATTATCATCTCTGAAGATGAATTGTATCTAACCGATTTACTTACACGCATAAGCAGATCGGTAAACGATAAAAATGAAATCAACATGGTAATAGGTTTAAAGAAATGGACAGAATTAGATAATATAGATTCTGACTATTTAAATCGCTTACATTTTATGTATCCTAGTCCAAATTATATTGACATCAACAATTCTGAAATAATTAGTGCAATAGAACATTATCAAAAAATTTATGCTACCGATCCAAGCGATTATTATTTTCAAGGAATTGATATTGGATTATTTTATGCTAACCAATTGAATAAATTCGGTAAGGGTTTCTATCAATATCTTGATAAAATTGATGAAAAAGGGTTGACTATGGATTTTCATTTTTTCAGACCAAGTACCAAAACAGGATTTGACAATAAATCATTGAAATTGATTCAATATCAAGATTACAAATTTGTAAAAATTCATTAATGAATCCGGAATTAAAACACGAGCTCACTGCTTGGCTAAAAAATTTACAGGCATCAATTTGTTCTCAATTAGGAAATGAAGATGGCTTATCTGTTTTCTCTGCTGATGAGTGGAAAAGAGAAGAAGGCGGTGGTGGCATTACTCGAATAATTGAAAATGGAAATGTGTTTGAAAAAGGTGGAGTTGCTTTTTCTGCCGTACATGGCAAAACACCCGATTTTTTAATCAGTGAAAAAGAACACAGTTTACCAACAGAAGAAAAACCGTCTACAACTTTTTTTGCAACTGGCGTTTCAATTGTCATTCATCCTCAAAATCCATTTGTACCTATCATTCACATGAACATTCGTTATTTCGAAATGAGTAATGGAGTAAGGTGGTTAGGAGGTGGAATTGATTTGACACCACATTACATAAATTTAGAAGATGCTGCATTTTTTCATGCTGAATTAAAAAAGGTGTGTGATCAATTTAGTCCGGAGTATTATCCTAAATTCAAAAAGTGGGCTGATGATTATTTCTTCATTAAACACAGAAACGAAACTCGTGGCATTGGCGGAATATTTTTTGATCGGTTAACAGAACAAAATGACGAAGAGTTTTCAAAACTGATTCAATTCTGGAAAGCCGTTGGAGAAGCATTTACACCAACTTATCTTAAAATTGTACAGAAGAATAAAAATAAAAGTTTTGACGAAGAAAATAAAAACTGGCAATTGCTTCGCCGTGGAAGATACGTGGAGTTTAATTTGGTTTATGATAAAGGAACCAAATTTGGTTTGGAAACTAACGGACGAATAGAATCTATTTTAATGAGTTTACCACAACATGCATCTTGGCAATATAATTTTCAAGTACATAAAAATTCTCCTGAAGAAAAAACCTTACAACTATTAAAAAAAGAAATTGATTTTATCAATCATAAAAATTTGAATTTTGCATGAAACCTTCTATTCCAAAAGGAACACGCGATATGAATCCTGCAGAAATGCAGAAAAGAAATTTTATTTTCGAAACCATTAAAAATCAATTTCGCTTATTTGGTTTTGAACAAATAGAAACACCGGCAATGGAGAATTTATCCACGCTTACCGGCAAATATGGTGATGAAGGCGATCAGTTATTATTTAAAATTTTAAACAGTAGAATTCACGAATCAAAAAATAAAGAAACCTTACAAAAAGAATTTTCATTAAGCTTGGAGCAAGCGCGTAATTCGGATATATTAACTGAACGCGCGTTGAGGTATGATTTAACTGTGCCATTTGCTCGATACGTAGTGATGCATCAGCATGAAATTACTTTTCCATTTCGTCGTTTTCAAATACAACCTGTGTGGCGTGCCGATAAACCACAAAAAGGGCGTTACCGCGAATTTTATCAGTGCGACGCAGACATGATTGGGAGCCAATCTTTATTAAATGAAATCGAGTTGATTAAATTAATGGATGAGGTTTTTTCCGATTTAAATATTCCGGTTTGTAT
>CAZTCG010000195.1:0-4318 GCA_964612005.1 uncultured Flavobacteriaceae bacterium
TGCTCCAAACAATACAGGATGTTGCTGAAAAGCAATTAGTTTTTTTGAAAGTGGTTCAAAAACATATTGATTACTTAACCCAATTAACTCATTAAACTGTACAACTAATGAAAGCAGAAAAATGACAATAAGTAAAATAAAATCAATGATACGCTCTGTTATTACGGTTCCTAATGCTTTTTCAAAAGGAACTCCATCGTACTTTGCTACGATAGAACAACGAGACAATTCGCCACTTCTCGGTATTCCGTAATTGGCAAAGTAGCCAATAAATACTGCTCCATTAGCATTATACCATTTTGAATGGTAACCCAAAGGATTCAATAAATAATTCCAACGTTGCGCTCGGAGTACATGACTTAAAATAGATATTACAGATGCAATTGCAATCCAGAAATAATTAGCATTTTTAAATGCATTAATGATTTCTTCTTTTTTACCTGCAACTTGTCGAGTAACCAACCATATCAACAAAAAACCTAATGAAAATAAGAGTATGAATTGAAGGATTTTTTTTGCAGTTGGATGTAAAGCCATTATTTTAAGGTGTTAGTGGCAGTCTCCGGAAAAACCACAATTGGTCGGTATTGTTTAGCTTCTTCAAAATTCATAGAAGCATACGAGATAATGATTACAACATCATTTATTTCAAATTTTAAAGCGGCAGGGCCATTTAAACAAATAACTCCGGATCCACGTTTTCCTTTTATTACATAAGTAATTATACGTTCGCCGTTACGCTTATTTAAAACATGTACCTGTTCATTTTCAATCATATTGGCTGCATCCATTAAATCTTCATCAATGGTAATGCTACCAATATAGTCAAGCTCTGCTTGTGTTACAGATACGCAGTGTATTTTTGATTTTAAAACTTGTATTTGCATTGAGCGGCAAAAATAACAAATAAGTTTAAATGATGCTATTAATCGAAAAGTGTTCCTCTCTGACCCCTGATTGTTTTACCTAAATGTTTGTAAGCTTTTTCTGTAGCCTCCCTACCTCTTGGTGTTCTTACTAAATAACCTTCCTGAATTAAAAATGGCTCATAAACTTCCTCTATAGTTCCGGATTCCTCACCAACAGCTGTACTGATGGTATTAATACCAACAGGACCGCCTTTAAATTTATCAATGATTGCATTTAGAATTTTATGATCCATTTCATCTAATCCGTTCTTATCTACATTTAAAGCGGACAATCCATAATGTGCTATTTCAATATTGATATTTCCATCTCCTTTTATTTGGGCAAAGTCGCGAACCCGGCGAAGCAATGCATTGGCAATACGAGGAGTTCCACGGCTACGACGAGCTATTTCAAATGCAGCATCTTCTGCGATTGGAACATTGATGATACCGGCGCTTCGTTCAACAATTCCGGTAAGTGTTTTAGCATCGTAATAACTTAATCTGGAATTAATGCCAAAACGAGCACGTAATGGTGCTGTTAATAAACCACTTCTGGTAGTTGCCCCAACTAATGTGAAAGGATTCAATTTAATTTGAACAGTACGTGCATTGGGTCCACTATCAATCATGATATCGATTTTATAATCTTCCATGGCAGAATACAAGTACTCTTCTACCAATGGACTCAATCGATGAATTTCATCAATGAACAAAACATCAAAGGGTTCTAAGTTAGTTAACAAACCTGCTAAATCTCCAGGTTTATCGAGAACCGGACCAGAAGTAATTTTTAAATTCACTCCTAAATCATTTGCAATGATATGTGCTAGTGTAGTTTTACCAAGACCAGGAGGGCCGTGTAATAATACATGATCCAAAGCTTCCTGTCTTTGCTTAGCCGCCTCCACAAAAATTCGGAGATTATCTACCACACCAGGCTGCCCGCTAAAATCATCGAACATGGAGGGACGAAGAGCTCTTTCAAACTCACGTTCTGCAGAACCTAAATTTTCTTCGTTTGGATCTAAATTTTCGTTCATGTACTTATTATCGTATTCTATTAAAAATAAGAGTAGTCAATTTACTTGTCGTCTCAAACACTTATTAAATATAACAATTTACTACTAAAATAACTTAAAAAAATACACCTTGATTTTATGCGATTTTCTCTAATCGAACTAATGCGTTTCTGTGTAGTTTTTAAAGTTATTTAATATTGCTTGCCAACCATTTCTCTGCAATTCAATTGGGTTTTCGGTTTCAGGATCAAATGAAACGGTAACTTCTGTTTGTTTATTTAATTCTTTAAACTCAACGATTACATTTCGTTCACCTAATCCATAACTAAAATTATTCCCCATTGAAATTTCGGAGTAAACTGCTTCAAAATCGAAACCAAAACTTCCGTCTCTGGCCTCCATGCGAGCAATATATCGTCCACCAATTTTTAAATCGTTGCTTGCAGATGGGCAATGCCAGCTTGTGTCTGCAAAATTCCATTTGGTGATATGTTCAGGTTGCGTGTAATAATCCCAAACTTTTTGTTTATCTGCTGAAATGATTGCTTTGATTGTTATTTTTTCCAACATATTAATTATTGAGACATTTGTGTTAAATCCGTAAACATCACTTCCCATTGATGCCCATCAAGATCTGTAAAACTATCATAATACATCCAGCCCTGATCAACGGGTTCTTTATAGCGAGTTGCGCCATTTTCAAGTGCCCGATTTACAACGTAATCAACCTGCTCTCTGCTATCAACTTGAATAGCTAAGATTACCTGAGTAGAAGAACCTTCAAAAATGGTTTTATTGGTAAACGTACTGAAATATTCACGTGTGATGAGCATGGAATGAATAAGGCCTTCATTTAAAATTAAACAGAGTGCTTTATCATCAGAAAAATTTTCATTAAAAGTGAAGCCAAGTTGCAACCAAAAGTCCCTTGTTTTACTAAGATCTTTAATTGGAAGATTGATGAATATTGATTTTACGTTCATTTAGTTTATTATTTACACCCTTTCAATCACCATGGCATACCCTTGACCAACACCAATACACATAGTAACTACTGCAATTTTTTTGTTGGTTTCCTGCAAGGTGATGGCAGCAGAATTTAAAATTCGTGCGCCACTCATTCCTAATGGATGACCTAATGCAATAGCCCCTCCGTTTGGATTGATGCGAGCGTCATCATCTGCTAATCCCCAGCTACGCGTGCACGCTAATGCTTGCGCAGCAAAGGCCTCGTTGAGTTCAAGTACATCCACTTTATCCCAGGTTAATCCTGCTTTTTTTAATGCTTTGTTAGCTGCTTCAACCGGACCAATTCCCATGATGCGCGGCTCAACACCATGCGCAACTCCTGATAAAATTTTGGCGATGGGTTGTAAATTATTATTTTTTAAACCTTCTTCGGAAGCCAATAACAATGCGGCTGCTCCGTCATTTAAACCGGAGGCATTTCCTGCAGTTACGCTGCCGTCTTTTTTAAAGGCAGGTTTCAGTTTAGATAAAGTTTCTAAACTTGAATTTGGTTTTGCAAATTCATCTTTGTCAAAAAGTAAAGCATCCCCTTTTTTCTGAGGAATATTAATAGCCACAATCTCTTTTGCCAATCGCCCGTTTGCCATTGCAGCAGCAGCTTTCTGCTGACTCCATAACGCAAATTTATCCTGGTCTTCTCGGTTAATTTTAAATTGCTCTGCAACATTTTCTGCTGTTTCGCCCATGGCATCAGTTCCGTAAACTTCCTTTAATGCCGGATTGATAAATCTCCAGCCAAAACTGGTATCAAACAATTGCTGATCTCTTCCAAATGGAGCTGATGCTTTTGAAAGCACCCAGGGTCCTCGAGTCATGTTTTCAACGCCTGATGCAATCATTAAATCTGCATCTCCGCATTGAATATAACGCGCTGCATCCATAGCAGCTGATAATCCTGATGCACACAATCGATTAATGGTTTGTGCTGGAACTGAAACCGGAAGACCTGCAAGCAATGTTGCCATACGTGCAACGTTACGGTTATCTTCGCCTGCCTGATTAGCGCAACCCATGATTACATCGCCCACTTCTTCCCAGTTTACTGATGGATTTTTTTTCATCAGCTCTTTTAAAACAAAAGCTGCTAAATCATCTGCTCTAACGCTTGACAGTGTTCCACCGAAATTTCCGATTGCAGTGCGAACTCCGTTTACTATAAATGCTTGTTTCATTTTATTAAATTAACTTAAATATGTACTTTGATTTTGTTTAATCATTTAGCTTATCGAAAAAGTTTTTTATCATCTACGTTTTTTGCTTGATCAAAAAAAGTAGCAAAAAAAATCAAAAACAAACGATTGCTTTCGCTCTCTGCTTTTTTCTTTACGGTCAGCCATTCCACCTGGCTGCCCTAAAAAA
>CAZTCG010000196.1:0-2221 GCA_964612005.1 uncultured Flavobacteriaceae bacterium
ATCCTTGGATTTGGCTTTAACAACTACCTCCTGTATCTGAATGTTTTCGGATTTCATTTTTACTTTTAATTCAGATACAGCCGTGTTCATGTCAATTTTTTCGCGATGAGTTTTATAACCCAATGTTTGAAAGGTGAGCACAATATCTTTCGATTCTTTTAGGGTGATAACAAATTCTCCATCTGCATTGGCTGTAGTTCCTGTTGAAGTGCCCTCGATATAAATATTTACAAAAGGAAGTTCAGCATTGAACTCGTCAACAACTTTTCCCCTGATAGAAATGTACTCTTCTTTAACACCCAAGCTTTTCATAATGAATGCCATTTTAAATGCCTCTTCTTTAAATGAGTTATAACGACCAGAGGCGCCTCCGTGTCCGGCATCCATATTTGTTTTGAAAATAAGTGTGTTGGAATCCGTTTTTAATTCACGAAGTTTTGCCACCCATTTTGCAGGTTCCCAATATGAAACTTGTGAATCGTTGTAACCTGCTACAACAAGCATGTCTGGATAATTTTGTTTGCTTACGTTATCGTAAGGCGAATAGGTTTTAATATAATTATAATCCTCTTTCACTTTTGGATTACCCCATTCTTCAAACTCAAAAGTGGTGAGTGGCAAAGTTTCATCCAACATGGTGTTTACCACATCCACAAAAGGGACTTCCGCCACAACACATTTAAATAAATCAGGACGCATGTTTGTAACCGCTCCCATCAGCAAACCTCCGGCACTTCCACCATTAATGGCAAGTTTGTCTGATGAAGTGTAATTTTTTTGTATCAGGTAATCAGCGCAATCAATAAAATCGTAAAAGGTATTTTTTTTACGGGATAGTTTTCCGTCTTCATACCATTGATTGCCCAAATCATTTCCACCACGTATGTGAGCAATGGCATAAACAAATCCTCTGTTTAAATAACTGATGATGGAAGAACCAAAATTAGTTGTGCTTGGTATTCCGTAGGAACCATAAGCATAAAGCAGGCAAGGGTTTTTACCATTCAATGTCATTCCTTTTTTGTACGCAATGGTAATCGGAACTAATTTTCCATCGCGTGCATTTGCATAAATACGTTTTGTTTCGTAGTCGTCAGATTTATAGTTTCCAAGAATGGTGTCCAACTCAACGGTAATTTCATTTCCTGATTTTAATGAGTAATGAACTGTTATTTCCGGACTAACCATATTTGAATTGGAAATTTCAAGCGTATCTGATTTTGCGTAATCAAAATCAGGAACAGAAAAACTGATGGAATTGTAATCTAATTTGGAAGGATAAATTTTTGACTCATTTGTTTTACGGTTGATGATGAAAATTCTGTTTTGGGCATTTTCTTTTTCACTTATAATTAAATAATCTTTAAGAAACTGATAATTTTCAATCAACACATTTTCTCTGTGTGGAATGATTGATTTCCACTTGTCCGGATTATTTTGTTGAATTGGTGTAAAATCAATTCTTCCATTGATGGCTTTGTAATTGGAATACACGATGAACTCATTTCCTTCCAGATGATCTAACGTATAAAGAAAATTTTGACTTCGTTTTAAAAACAAAGTTGGATTACAGGATTTTCCATCAGCAGGAAAATACCAGGTTTCATTACTTTTTGTTTTTGAACTTGAAATAAAAATAAAGTTTTCAGAAGTGGAACGAGATAAATTCAGTTCAAAGGTTTTGTCGGATTCTTCAAACACCAAACTATCTGAATTCATTGGTGCACCAATAATGTGACGATAAACTCTATACTGCCTTAATGTATTGGATTCGGGCTTGGTGTAATAAACAGTTTTATTATCATTTGCCCAAACCATACTCATTACATTATCAATTTTTTCAATTGCATAAAGGGTGTCTTTATCAATATTTTTTAAGTAGTATGTTTTAACCCGCCCACCATTTTTATCAACGCCATAATACAATAATGATTGATCAGGACTAATTGAAAAACCACTTACATTAATGTAAGGCTGATCCTCTGCTAGTTTGTTCACATTCAGTATAACTGTTTCGGGTGCATTTGATGTATCCTTTTTTCTGCAAATGATGGGATAATCTTTTCCTTTTTCGTATTTTCGGTATCAAATGCAATAAGAATGTCTTTAAGCATTTCGATAGAATGCTCATACATCTCTCGAACCCGAGTTATTTCTAATAATTGTGTTTCAAAAGGATTTTTTGCTTGTGAAATAAACTTGGCAATGCCTTCAGCAATAT
>CAZTCG010000196.1:2231-3389 GCA_964612005.1 uncultured Flavobacteriaceae bacterium
TGCATTTGATGTGTCCTTTTTTCTGCAAATGATAGGATAATCTTTTCCCTTTTCGTATTTAGAAAAATACCAATATCCTTTTCGTTTGTTTGGGCGGGTTGTAAAGTTTTCTTTTCTTCTGTTTTTAAATTCTTCATAAAGCACCTTTTGCAGAAAAGCAGATTCTTTCATCACATTATCTGCATAGGTATTTTCAGCATACAAATGATTAATTACTTCTGCACTTTTTTTATCGCGCATCCAGAAATAATTGTCTGTAATGGTATCATTATGAATGATGAGTTGATTTGGGATTTTATTTGCAACAGGAGCAGTGTATTCCTGAGCAGTTGCAAACGAAAAACAAAATAGCAATATGTAAAGAATGAATTTCAAAATTGGATGTTAAGTTAATGTTTTGGTTTTGTTTAAAGTGATACCGTTCATCAAAAAATTTAACTACAAAATAAATCGTTGTCTGTTTGTTTTATCGGGTAATATACAATTGTTTTGTTTGCCGAACCATTTGTATCTGTTCTTTGCAATCCAATCGTAAATGAAGTTTCTTAAAAAAGCCGGAATGATTATTAAACAAAATAAAACCGGGAAAAGACCTTTTAAAAATTTACACAGATGAAGAACAGCACTTGATTTTGAATATACTTTGTTGTTACATAAAAGTATTAAGCTATTTGGAATAGTTTTGTTTTTAAATAGCTCATTAATTATGTGTTTGCCAACTTCAGATTGTAAAGAACAAAACTTGATTTTATTATTTTTTTCGTGCTTTAAAATAAACGAAACTGATGAATTACATAAAATGCATTCAGCATCAAAAAATAATAGTGTTTCATTACTTAAATCTTGCATTGCTTGTTAAAGCCAACCGCCCATGCTTGTTTTGGCAGTTTTTTTCCTGCCCCTGCAGTCGCGTTTTGCACAAGAACTAATGCTGGCTGTTAAAATTGAAACAAGTAAAATAACACTTAGTAAACGGGTAAAATTAATTTTCATAAGGAAGTTTGATTTCATTTTCAATTCCTAAATTTACAACAAGATTTTTAAACATGTTTAACAAACAACTTGATCCGGAAGATTTTTATACCAGTCCCGAAGGATACATTGTATTTACAGAAAAATACCATTTAAAACGAGGATACTGTTGCAAAAGTGGATGCA
>CAZTCG010000196.1:3399-4014 GCA_964612005.1 uncultured Flavobacteriaceae bacterium
CCCTATGGCTACAATAAGAAAACAGGAAAGTTTGAATCGCGTAATCAAACAAAAGATGACAACAAAAAATAATTTAATTTTAATTAGGTATTTTACTTTTCTTTTCGTTTTCAATTTTTTTAGTGTAATTACTAAAGCTCAAAATGCACATAAAATTGATTCTTTAAAAACTATTTTAAATAGAACTTCAAGTGATAGTATAAAATGTTTAGTATTAGGTATTTTAATTGAAGAGGAATCAAATGATTTATTGTGGCCAGAATACAATCAACAACTTTTTGAATTAGCTCAAAAAAATGTAAAAACTTTAAAAGGCAATTCTAATCAGTATTACACAAAAAAATTAGCAGAGTCTATTAATAATTTCGGCTTTATTGAGCAATTAAATGGAAATATACCAAAAGCACTTCAGCAATATCAAAAAAGCTTACAACTGCATTTAAAAATTAATAATCAAGCTGGAATAGCATCGTCATACAATAATATAGGTGCAATTTATGATTGGCAGGGAAAGAAAGAGCTTGCTAAAGAATATTTTATAAAGAGTTTGATTATATACGAACAATTAAAAGATAAAGATGGGATTTGTAAAAATTGTGAAGAATTATGTATCAA
>CAZTCG010000196.1:4024-4301 GCA_964612005.1 uncultured Flavobacteriaceae bacterium
TCTATCGTCAGTAATTTCTTTCCCCCCACCAACAGATGGCATTGCATTTTCATATAATAATCTCGCTACCTATTATGATAATGTAGGTGATATATCTAAAGCATTAGAATATTATCATAAAAGTATTAAATTGTATGAAGAGATGAATGATAATTATGGATTGGCATCCGCTCTTTTAAATGTTTCCATTGTTTATTTAAATCAAAATGATACGTTAAAAGCATTGGAGTTTCAACAGCGTAGTTTGAAAATAAGACAACAACTGGGTGATTTAAAA
>CAZTCG010000197.1:0-2317 GCA_964612005.1 uncultured Flavobacteriaceae bacterium
TAGGGCTGCAAAGTAACGTTATTTT
Source organism: uncultured Flavobacteriaceae bacterium (assembly GCA_964612005.1). Lineage (GTDB taxonomy): Bacteria > Bacteroidota > Bacteroidia > B-17B0 > Aurantibacillaceae > JADJDM01. The sequence goes on from CAZTCG010000197.1 coordinate 26, forward strand.
CCTGAAACCTACAAATTTTTTACAAAAAAGTGTTGAAAAATTAATTGAAAATCTGTTCATGATTATAAAAACCGGGCAGAAAGCATACTAATATCATCTGTAAACTGCTGATTTTCTTTATGTTCAATTAATTTTTCAATGATTTTCTCTGTTAAGTCAGAAAGTTGAACAGAATTATTTTCAGCGATAATAGATGTAAGGTGAGTAGGAGTAAAAAATTCTTCTTGTTTGTTGGTATTTTCTATTAATCCATCAGTATACATTAATAATAAGGCATTTACACCAAGAACCACCTCACCAATTTCTAATCCGGGTAATTCATCTAACATGCCCAGCCCAATACTTCCTTTATCTAACTGAAAAAAATGATTTTGCTGGAACAAAATTGCTGGATGATGCCCTAAGTTAAGATATACTAATTTGCGAGTTGTTAAATTGTATTTTGCACAGAAAAAGGTGATGAATTTTTCTCCTTTGGCATTACTCATCACTTTGCGATTAAGTTCAATAGCTAATTTTTTTAAATCAGGAATATAATAACAAAGCGCCCTCAAGTTTGCCTGAAAATTACTCATCAGCAAAGCAGCAGATAATCCTTTTCCGGAAACATCTGCTATACAAAATAAATATTCTTCTTGGCTTAATTGAATAAAATCATAATAATCGCCACCTACTTCCTGATTAGGAAGATAGAATGCATGGAACTGTAGTTTTTCGTTATTAGGTAATTTTTCAGGAAACAACATCGACTGCATTTGTGATGCCAGTTCAAGCTCTTTGGTAATAGCAATTTTTTCAAGATTTTCTTTAAACAAACGTTTATTTTCAATGGCTACAATAATAATGTTGGTTAAAGTTTGAATAAAAGGCAAATGTTTAATACCAGGACTTAATTCCTGTTTTTGTTCGTCCACATCTCCAATTAAAACATAAGCCATTGGACGTTCTTTGTGATATACCGGAATTACAATATCAAATACATTATCTAGTTTTGATTTGAACATGCTAATTTCTTTCAATTGAAGCACATCCGATTCTGAATTTAAATCAGGAGGATTATGATCAAATCCGAAATGAAGCAAACAGTCCCAATTATTTCTAAGTGTGTACAAAGCAACTTTCTCAATACCTAGTTTTTCCTTTAGAGTAAATTTAAATTTATCTAGTAAAAAAGCTTGTTTTGCATTTCTGTTTATTGCTTTTGTAATTTCCAACAGAGCGTTAAGCTTTAAAGAACCTGTTTTTTTATTTTTGTTTTCTGTATGAATGGCCAATGATTTTAAAAGCGTATGAAAACAAATTAACTAATTATTTCAATTAAATAAAAATTAAATCTTGTATTGATTCCAATTATCAATAGATAGTTTTTTATTGGTAGCCATCATTCTAAAAACAAAAAAACCTATTGCTATAATCAAAACATGAAAGAAACATGCAGCTCTGTACATTGAAAAATAACCAACATGCGTATCAGTTGATAAATATCGATTAGGTATTAAAAGTGTAATGACTAAAACCAAAACAATTAATGATATAAAAGCTGTTTCAAAATTTCGTAGCGGCCAACATTTTAACTTACGATTAGCTTCTAATTTACCTCCCCAATGATGGATGAGGTAATAATTATCATGAATAGTTTTTACAAATAATGCGCAAGGAAAATTTGCATCCGGATTTTTAAGTGATTCTTCATTACACATCACCTTAAAATGTCGAAGATCCTTTCTTTGTAGTGCATTTATATCTTTTATTTTCAATATACTTTCATAAGGAAACTCACTTTTGAATTGCTGACTATCAATAAATCGTAAACGATTTTTTACACAAAAACTTTTTATTTCATAAAGGGTGAATAATTGCTCTTCGTTTATTTCCTCTTCGTTTAATAACTCAAAAGATTTGTTGTATTCCTTTAAGTTTTCTAAAATATTTTTTTCACTGAATTTATCTCTAATTAAAATACGTTGAGTTTCAAGCATAAGCTGATCATATGCTTTTCTTAATTTTTTTCTTTCTTCAACTAATTCAGTTAACATCAGATTTATATGTATTACTAATTTAGTAAAGAAAAACCACAAGTAGGAAAGTGTTTAATTTTTCCTATTAAATAAACTGAATAAATAAAAACAATTGATCTATTTGTTAATCTCCACCAAAATTCCTTCCGAATGACTATTTAATTCAGGGGCATAAAAACACTGAATGGTGGCAAAGCCATTGCTGTATTTTCCTGCATGGGTGGCAATCAAGGTGTATTCAAACACATAAGTGCCTTTGTTTAAACGACTAAAA
>CAZTCG010000197.1:2327-2812 GCA_964612005.1 uncultured Flavobacteriaceae bacterium
AAAATAAAAATTGGTAGAAGCATCTTTTGTGCTTTGATAAAAGCCAATGTTATTCTGCCATTGGTAGGAACTTAAAACCTGTGTAGGTTCAAAACAGGCAGCGCGTAAATCTTTTAGATGAACGTAATCCAAATCCCTGTCAGTTTTAATGGTTAAACGAACAACTACTTTATCTCCGGGTTTTAACGATGTAGAATTATTTATTTGGACTAAATTTTTACTGCTTTTGTTTTTTTGTTCTACATAGCAAGTTTTTACAACACTTAAAGGCCCGCTATGAGAAGTTAGTTTATTCATGTCTTCCAGATACTGCCAGTGCAAAGCACCCCAGGAAATTCCATCTCCTTTTCTTTTGATTTTTAACTTACCTAATTCCGATTTTATTTCAGTTGTATTCCATGTTTTTTTAAAATATCCTGTACCGGCTTCCGCTTTTATATCCTTTGTTAATTTTTGATCGCCGAGTTGTAGTTCTAACTGCGGTT
>CAZTCG010000197.1:2822-4298 GCA_964612005.1 uncultured Flavobacteriaceae bacterium
GGCGCACGCCGACCCAGACCGTTACGCCGCTGTCCCAGCCTGCGCTTCCCGCCACGCGCTGGATGTGGATCTCGTGGCCGTCCCCGCTTCCGGGGCGCATTAGGCGCAAGTGCATCAGCGCTTGCTCGTGAAGTTTTCCAGTTTTGTGTTTGTTTGCTCTTTAATAAAAACTTTCGCAATTCATTTACACTTGTTTTATCTTCATTCATTTCAGTAAATAATTCAATCATCACTGCCTGCATTTCAATTACCGATTCATACCAATGGTAATCTTCGTATTGTTCTTTCCAATACATGCCCATTTCTTCGTTGCGCAAGGAATTTTCCTTTATGGATTTTAAAATGTCCTTTGCTAATTGCTCATCATTGTTTCGTTTGGCAGTAAGTGCAATCATCGCTTGTAAGTAACGGTTGTTTTTTAACCAGTATGTCTTGCATTGTTCTTTAAAATAATTTAGCGCTTCGTTTGAATTATCTGCTTGTTTAAAGTCTTTGAAAAAACTTCTTGCATACAAATATTGTATTTGTTCCGTATTTAAATGATTATTCTTTTTCCAGTCTTTATCTGCTTTTTTTATGTTTTCAAAATCTTCAATTAGTCGTTCATCCATATAATTGATTGCACGTTGCAACATCAACCACGCAGATTGATCAAAACGCAAAGAAGTAATTCCAAGCTGATTCAAATGTCCCAACCCGGAAACGATTAATTGCGTCATGTATCTGTCTTCAAAACCGCCATTAAACCATGGCCATGCACCATTTGGCAATTGAATGCCGGATAGTTTTTGAATGGTGGTTTTTAATTCCTGGTTCATCGTGTTGGCATCAAAATACAAAGCCAAACGTTTTTTATTTTCCTGTTCATTATTCGCATCCAGCAACCAAGGCGTTTCTTGTAAAACAACTGATTTTAATTCCTGATTGTTTTGAAGATTTGAATTGAAGGATTCAGGACTCAACAATTTCCATTGCTCAATTACTTGTTTGATTTTAGGATTGGAATTGATGATGTTAAATGCGATGCTGTTTGCGTAATACCTGCTGAATACTTGCTCGCTGCATTCGCTGGATAATTCAATTAAAGAAGGCAATGCCTGAATGGCATACCATAAAGGTTGTGATGTAAATTCAAAAGTTAAACGATGATTTTGAAGAGTAGTTGATGCGTTGTTTTGATTGATTAATTTTTCAAACTTCATTTCCTTTTGCTGGTTTCCGTTTATGAAAATTGGTAGACTTTCGGTTACCAATTGTTTATTAGATAAAACCGGAATGGTGTTTTCTTCTGCATCTGAAAAACCGGAGCATGCAGCGCTAACATTATATGTAATGGCTTGCAAACCTTTTGGAATTACTATTTTCCAACTAACAACAGTACTTTGGTTTTTAGGAATACTGAATGAAATTTCTTTATTAGTTGAAATTAATTTTGAAAGATCTGCGTTTGAATTCAAAGCATCTTTCAATATAAGT
>CAZTCG010000198.1:0-4295 GCA_964612005.1 uncultured Flavobacteriaceae bacterium
TCTGCTACTCTTTTTGTAAAAACATCATACACGTTTTCAACACTGTTTTGAATTTTATTTCTTTCATTTTCGGTAACACCTCTGAATATACCTCCCATATCGGAATGCTTATTGGTGTTTACGGTATCAATCGTAATTCCCAATTTTTCTGAAAGCATTTTTTGTGCATTGGGCATTATTCCAAAAACTCCAATTGACCCTGTTATAGTATTAGGTTGAGCATAAATTTTATCAGCTGCACAGGAAATATAATAACCACCAGATGCAGCAACATCACCCATTGAAACAATAAAAGGCTTTACTTTTTTAGCTAAAGTAACTTCCCTCCACATAACATCACTTGCCAAAGCACTTCCACCTGGCGAATTAACTCTTAATACAATTGCTTTAACATCTTCATCTAAACGAGCTTCTTTTATGGCATTTGCTATTCTGTCTGAACCAATTGTTTCATCATCACCTTCCCCACTTTCTATAGAACCGACAGCATAAATAACAGCAATTTTTTTATCATTCAAATCAGTTGTTAATTCAGTTTTATCAGCTTCATAGTCAGCTATTTTAACGAAATTTATTTTATCGTTTTCTTCAATTGAAAGTTTTTTTCGAATACTACTTTTTACTTCATCATCGTAAGTTAATCCATCTATTAATTTATAATTTAACGCATCTTCTGGGGAATTAATTTTTAATTCGTCAGCTATTAAATTAAGTTCTTCCACACTAATTTTTCTCTCTTTAGAAATTTCGGTTAACATATTATTCCAAATCGAACCCAAAAATTGTTCAGTTTGTAATCGGTTAGATTCACTCATTTTATCTAACATAAATGGTTCAATAGCACTTTTAAATTTACCATGTCTAAAAATCTGCACATCAACTTGTAAGTTATCTAATGCTTTTTTGAAGAACATGATTTGTGTACTTAACCCTTTAAAATCAAAATCGCCTTGCGGATTAAGCATTATTTTGTCGGCAACTGAAGCTAAGTAGTATGTTTTTTGAGAAAACATCTCGCTATATGCATAAATAAACTTGTTTGATTTTTTAAAATCCAACAGTGCATTTCTGATTTCCTCAACAACTGCCATTCCGGCATCCATAGAAGTTAAATGAATGTAAATACCTTTAATGTTAGAATCATTTTTTGCAGCTTGTATGTTTTCAATAATTTTATCTAAACCAATTTGTTTTTCACCTAAACCTTCAATTGAAAAATTAGAAAAAGGATTATCAAGCGTTCTATCATTTATCGCTTGTTTAAAATCTAAATAAAGTACCGAATTATCTTTAATTTCTTTTTTTGTTTCTGTTTTAGAAAGTGCGGCACCTATTCCGCCAATAATTGATGCAATTGCAATTACCACTATTAGTATAGAAGAGATAATAACACCTACAAGTGCGCCGAAAAATGAGGTAAAAAAAGTTTTCATATCCTGTTTTATTTTAAGATGTAAATTTACAACACAAGTTTTAATTAAATAGATTATTTGATGAATGAAGTATTTTTATGTTTAGGTGGTAATTTGGGTAATCGGGAAGAAAACTTAAAGAAAGCTATAAAATTAATTCGTGATAAAACAGGAATTATTTTAGAGCAATCAAAAATATATGAAACTGCTTCCTGGGGAATAACAGAACAACCCAACTTTTTAAATTGTGTAATTAAAATGAGCACCAAATTATCTCCCAAGGAATTATTGTTTGAGTTATTAACTATTGAAAAATTATTAGGACGAGAACGAAAAATAAAATGGGGAAGCAGAATTATTGATATTGATATATTAAGTTATAAAAATGAAATTATTAATGATGAAGAATTAAAGATACCGCATCCGTTTTTGCAAGATCGTAATTTTGTGCTGGTTCCATTTTCTGAAATTTCACCTAATTGGGTACATCCAATTTTAAATAAAACAATCCTTCAACTACATTTGGAATGTAATGATAAAAGCAAAGTTGAAGAATTTAAGTTTACTTTATAATACTACCGTTTCCGGTAACATCCTTTGTAGGGGTAACAAAACTTAATTCGCCTTGCGGATTTTCAGCCATTAAAATCATTCCTTTACTTTCTATTCCTTTAATTTTACGAGGCGCAAGATTAACTAGTATACTCACTTTTTTACCAATTGCATCTTCTGGTTTATACCATTCGGCAATACCTGAAACAACAGTTCGTTTATCTAAACCAGTATCAATAGTTAGTTTTAATAATTTATCAGTTTTAGGAACGCGTTCTGCTTCCAAGATGGTTCCGACCCTGATATCCATTTTTGCAAAATCATCGTAGGTTATTTCTTCTTTAGCTGGAGCTAGGGTTGCAGCATTGGCGGCATTCATTTTTTTTGACTCTTCTAATTTCAACAATTGCTTTTCAATATCAGCATCTTCTATTTTGCCAAATAGTATTTCAGGTTGGGGATTTATTTTATGTCCAGCTGCAATATTATTGCTGTTTTTTGAATGTGCCCATTTTAGTGGAGAAACATTTAATAGCTTAAATAACTTAGCAGAAGTAAATGGAAGAAACGGCTCACAAACAATTGCCAAATTTGCAGCAATTTGAATCGCTACATTCATGATAGTTCTAACTCTTTGCTCATCAGTTTTAATTAACTTCCATGGTTCTTGATCTGCAAGGTATTTATTTCCCAAACGAGCCATGTTCATCATTTCTGCCATGGCCTCTCTGAATCTGAATTTTTCTAATGATTCTTCAATTCGTAAAGGAATTTTGATTAATTCTTCTAAAACAAGCAAATCGTTTTTCTCATACTGAATTGCTTCAGGAACTATACCGTTGTAATTTTTGTTAGTTAATACCAACACACGATTAATAAAATTACCATAAATATCAGCTAACTCACTATTATTCTTTGTTTGAAAATCTTTCCAGGTAAAATCATTATCCTTTGTTTCAGGCATATTGGCTGTGAGCGAGTAACGTAACACATCTTCTTTACCTTTAAAATCATTAAGATATTCATGAAGCCAAACAGCCCAATTACGAGAAGTTGAAATTTTATCTCCCTCTAAATTTAAAAACTCATTTGCAGGTACATTATCAGGTAAAATAAAATCTCCATGCTCCATTAACATGGCTGGAAAAATAATGCAATGGAAAACGATATTATCTTTTCCAATAAAATGTATTAATCGAGAATCTTTGTCTTTCCAATATTTTTCCCAATTATTCGGATTTCCAGAATGTTTAAATAATTCCTTAGTTGCAGAAATGTAGCCAATTGGAGCATCAAACCACACATAAAGAACTTTGCCCTCCGCTCCTTCAACAGGAACCGGAACTCCCCAATCCAAATCGCGAGTCATGGCACGGGGTTGCAATCCATCACCACTATCCAACCAACTTTTACACTGACCATAAACATTGGTTTTCCAATCCGGATGCTGTTCTATAAACGATTTTATTTTTGGGGATAATTTATTTAATGGCAAAAACCAGTTTTTTGTTTGCTTCAAAATAGGTTTTGAACCTGATAAGGTAGATTTTGGGTTTATTAATTCTGTTGGGCTTAATGAGGTCCCGCATTTTTCACATTGATCTCCATATGCATTTTCATTGGCACATTTGGGGCAAGTTCCAATAATATAACGATCGGCCAAAAATTGTTTAGCCTCTTCATCATAATATTGTTCAGTTGTTTGTTCTGTAAAACCACCATTATCATATAATTTTTTGAAAAATTCGGCAGCAGTTTCATGATGAATTTGAGATGATGTTCGTGAATAAACATCGAATGAAATTCCAAATTCTCGGAATGCATCACCCATTATTTTGTGGTATTTATCTACAACTTGTTGAGGTGTTATTCCTTCTTTTTTTGCTTTTATAGTAATTGGTACACCATGCTCATCGCTACCACAAATAAAAACTACATCTTCATTTTTACTTCTTAAATAACGTACATATATGTCTGCAGGAATATAACACCCGGCAAGATGACCAATATGAACCGGTCCGTTTGCATAGGGTAAAGCTGCTGTAATTGTGTATCTCTTAAAACTCATAATTAAAATAATGTGCAAATATAGTTAATAATGCATGTTTTAATTGATTTTGAATCACTAAACAAAATGATTTGAAAAATAGATTGTCTAACCATTAATTCTTTTTAACATTATCTTAATATCTTAATTAGGGAGCTATTAGTAAACAAATTACTTTTGCAAAAAATTTAGAAAAATGAGTACAACAAGAGAAAAAATAGATTGCTTAATTATTGGTTCAGGTCCTGCAGGATATACAGCAGGAATATATGCTTCCCGTGCAG
>CAZTCG010000199.1:0-2968 GCA_964612005.1 uncultured Flavobacteriaceae bacterium
GCCACTGTACAGCAGTATAAATCCAATCTTGTGCATCAATGCTTGCTGCTGAGCGAGATCTGTTTTTTTGTTCATCAAGATGTGAAAGAAATGAAGCTTCATCAATTTTTAATCCATAACCACGTGCTATTAACGAAGTTAAATCGGCAGGGAAGCCATAGGTATCGTATAATTCAAAAACAATTTTCCCGTCTATTGCTTGGTTTTCTTTATGTTGTGCTGAAACTTCCAGACATACGGAATCAATACGTTTTAAACCATATTCAAGTGTTTTGAAAAACGATTGTTCTTCTTCACGGATTACTTTTTCCAATAAAATTTTTTGAGTTTTTAATTCAGGAAAGGCATCACCCATGTGATGTGCTAGCACGGGAACAAGGCGATACATAAATGGTTCGCGTAAGTTCAAGGACTGATAACCATAACGAATGGCTCTGCGCAAAATTCTCCTGATAACATAACCTGCTCCGTTATTCGATGGTAATTGCCCATCAGCAATGGAAAATGAAATTGCACGAATGTGATCGGCAATTACACGCATGGCAATGTTAATGATTAATTGTGTTTTGTGCTTCTCTTCTTCAAATGGCTTATAACGCAAGCCGGATAATTCTTCTATTTTCTCTATAATCGGAGTAAAAATATCTGTATCGTAGTTGGATTGTTTGTTTTGTAAAACCCTTACCAATCGTTCAAAACCCATTCCGGTATCAACGTGTTGTTTTGGTAATTTAATCAATGAACCATCTGCCTTACGCTCAAATTCCATGAACACATTGTTCCAGATTTCAATTACCTGCGGATTATCTTTGTTTACAAGCGTTGCACCATCTACCTTTTTACGTTCTTCATCACTTCTTCCATCGTAATGAATTTCACTGCAAGGACCACACGGACCGGTATCGCCCATTTCCCAAAAATTATCTTTTTTATTTCCGTTTAAAATTCGGTCTTCACTTACAAATTGTTTCCAGGTATCATATGCTTCCTGATCAAAAGCTAATCCTTCTTCTTTGCTACCTTCAAAAACAGTAACATATAAACGACTTTTGTCAATTTTATACACATCAGTCAATAATTCCCAAGCCCAGGAAATGGCTTCTTTTTTAAAGTAATCGCCAAAACTCCAGTTACCCAACATTTCAAACATGGTGTGGTGATAAGTGTCAACACCTACTTCTTCCAAATCATTGTGCTTTCCGCTAACGCGTAGGCATTTTTGAGTATCAGCTACACGAGGATTTTTAATAGGGGCATTTCCTAAAAACAAATCTTTGAACGGTGCCATACCACTGTTATTAAACATTAGTGTTGGATCACCCTTCACCACCATAGGTGCCGATGGTACAATCACATGTCCTTTTGACTTGAAAAAATCTAAAAATGTTTGACGAACTTTATTTGCTTCCATGTAAAAAAATAAAGCGCAAATATAGTGATATTGTATCTTAAGCTTTCAGGATTTTTTTAGCAATTTATAATCGAATTCAACAATTTTTAAAATTAAAAATAGCTTTATATCTAGTATTTTGATTTTCACTTTTAATTTGATAACTGTTTCATAATACTTTTATTGGTGAATAAATGTACCGGATACCATGCGGCTGCCAAACCAATAAAAAGTACTACTAAAATAACTGCAACAAAATCTTTTAATAAAATTTTTACTGGATAAGCATCAACCACAAATCCCTCATCAAAACGTATAAAGCCATATTTTAATTGTAGCCAGCAAAGTGTAAAACCTAAAAGCATGCCTATGATTGCACCGATTGTAGTAATTAAAAACCCTTCTATCATAAATATTTTACGAATTGTTTTAGAATCGCAACCCAAATTATTCAAAATAACAATGTCTTTCTTTTTCTCAATAATCAGCATGGTTAGTGCACCAATAATATTAAAAGTAGCTACGATTAAAATAAAAACGAGTATGATAAACGTCCACAATTTTTCGGTTTCCAAGGTTTTAAAAAGCAGTTCGTTTTGCTGATAACGATTTTTAATGATAAACTCATTACCCAATAAAGCAGCAAGTTTTTCTTGCACTATTTTAACATCAGCAGTTGCAACACACTTTAATTCTAAAGAGGTTATCTCGTTTAGTTCAAAATCAAATAACTGTTTTGCTAAATCAATATCAATTAATGCATATTTAAAATCAAATTCATCATTTATGCTAAAAATACCTGATGGATAAATTTTAAATTCGTTAAATGCTTCTTCAGGATTAATACTACTTTGTTTTCCTCTTTTCGGACTGAATAAAGTAACCGGACTAAATGCATCAGCTAAATTAATACCTAAACGGTAAGCAACGCCTTTACCAAAAACACCAAAGTCTACCTCACGTTGTTTCAAAACAAATGTACCTTCATAAACTAATGTATCAAAACTAGTAACATTTAAAAAGTTTTTACTTACTCCTTTAATAGTAACAATACTTTGCCTATCATTATATTTTATCAAGGCTTTATCTTCTATACTAAAAACACTTTCTTTAATTTCTGGTAGTGTTTTAATTTTATTAAGATGCTGATCTGTAATTACAAATGATTTTCCGTTTTTGGGTTTAATTTCAAGATCACTTTCAAATGAATTATATAAATCGGTTACCAGACCGGTTAATCCGTTCATGCCGCTTAATACAATTATTAAAGCTGCAGTTACTACTGCAATGGAAATTACAGAAATCCAAGAAATAATACTTATGGCATTGGTTGATTTTTTTGAAACAAGGTATCGGCTTGCTATGTAAAAAGTAAAATTCAATGGTTAAACAGGAATTATCAAATTCTATTTAAATAATTGATCTATTTTTTCAGCATAATCCAACGAATCATCAATGTAAAAAGCTAGTTCGGGCATTACTTTAAATTGATTTTTTATTTTTGGAAACAATATTTTTTTAATTGCATAGTGTTGTGATTTTACCTGTTCAAGAACTTTTTGAGTTTCTTTGGGTAAC
>CAZTCG010000199.1:3053-4261 GCA_964612005.1 uncultured Flavobacteriaceae bacterium
GCCCCATTAAATAAACTTTTGGATTCGCTTCTGAAAATTTCTGCAAGTTCTTTTTGTAATAAACGGGCTACCTTACTTTGTCTAATACTTTCCATTTTTCAAAATTACTAAAAATTGTGGGTTACTGCTATTTTACTATTTTTGGGGTCAATTTTATAAAAATGGCAAAATTTCACTCACTAAAAGTAAAAGAGGTAAGAAGAGAAACTGCAGATGCTGTTTCTGTATCATTTGATTTACCGATAACATTAAAAACAGATTATCAATACAAACAAGGGCAATACCTAACTCTAAAATTAAAAGTTAATGAAGAAGAACTTAGACGTTCTTATTCTATCTGTACATCACCTTATAACGAAAACGATTTACGAATAGCCGTTAAAGAAGTAAGTGGTGGTAAAGTTTCTACTTTTATTAATAAAAACTTAAAAGCAGGAGATGTTATTGATGTAATGACGCCAATGGGTAATTTTTATTCTGTATTATCTGGCGCTAATAAAAAGCACTATGTTTTGTTTGCTGGAGGTAGCGGAATTACCCCGATGTTAAGCATTTTAAAATCTGTACTTTATATTGAAAAGCAAAGTAAAATCACATTGATTTATGCAAACAAAAATGAAGAATCAGTTATTTTTAAAAACGAAATTGATAAGTTGGCAGAACAAAATAGCCAGCAATTGCAAGTAATTTATAATTATGATGAATCAAAAAACGAAATTCCTTCAATTCATAAAGGATTCATTACCCCCGAAAAAGTACTAGCACTTACTGAGAATTATACTGGAACAGGTGAACATTATGAATATTTTATTTGCGGTCCTGGTCCAATGATGGAAAACGTAAAAACCGGACTTCAGCAATTAAATATAAAACAAGAAAAAATTCATATTGAATATTTTTCATCTGTAATTGAAGCCGTAGAAGCCGCTGAGAAAAATGTGGTAATTGGAGAAAGTGTTGAGAGTAGTGTTACAGTTATTCAGTATGGAATTGAAACTAATTTCAGCTTAACTACTAAAGGTAAAAATTTACTAGATGCTGCTTTAGAGGCAGGCGTTGATGTTCCTTACAGTTGTAAAGGAGCAGTATGTTGTACTTGCAGAGCAAAAGTAATTGAAGGGAAAGCAAAAATGGATGCAAATTTTGCTCTTACTGATGCTGAAGTGGAAGATGGTTACATTTTAACCTGCCAGGCACATCCTATTACC
>CAZTCG010000200.1:0-4254 GCA_964612005.1 uncultured Flavobacteriaceae bacterium
CAGCTAAAGCATATACAATTACCGATATTGTACTTGCTTATCAAACTAATTCTAATTCTGCTAATTTTATTTTTGGTTCTAAAGCCGAACAATTGGTTTCAAAAGCAGATCAGTTTACAGTTGTTTCTAAAATTTTGCAGCCATTTAATACCTTTAAAAAGGTGGTTGTTCTACTTACTCCAAATGCTGAATTAGAGAAAAATTTTAAGCGTACTTGTATTAAAATTAATCGAATTTTAAAACAAGTTGGAGAAGGATCAATTGTTTATGGAGTTAGTAATTCAATCGAACAATTTAAAAATCTTATCAACGATAAAAACTCTGATACCTATGATTATATGGTAATTGATGATTTTGAGAGTTTTGATTTTTTGGATAAATACAGAAGTGATGATAATTTATATCTTATTTTAAATTCAAGAAAACAAACAGTTTCATACGATTATCATATTGATAATCTTCCGAAGGAGCTACATAAAAATTATGAATATACCAGCTTTATTGTAATGTACCCTGAGATGGCTGATTTTAATTATTCTACCAATGAATATATTGAAGTAGGTAACATCGCTATGCAAGAAAACTTAGATAAAATAATGCAGGTTAAAGATAAGGTAAAAGAAATATTTAAGCGTGATAACAGCTAATCATGCTAATTAAAACTTTTATATATTTTTTCGTTTTTTGTTTTTCCGTTATTTGTATTCAAGCTCAGAGTGAAAGTTCAAAAAAGAAAAATAAAATAAAAAAAGATACGCTAACAAATTCGAATCAACAGAATTTTGATGGTCAAAAAAACAAAATAAACGTAAGGAAATCTGTTTTACTTTCTAATGAAATTAAAGAAACTTCCGGATTACTATTTTTTAACCATTTACTTTGGACACACAATGATGATTCAGATAATTTTATTTACGGGATTGATACCACAACCGGTAAAATAGTTAAGAGTATCCGCTTAACATACTTATCTAATATTGATTGGGAAGAAATTTCACAAGATGAAAAATACATTTATGTTGGTGACATTGGAAATAACAATGGAAACAGAAAAGATTTAAAAATTTATCGGGTTGAAAAAGAGTTTTTATTTAATGGTAAATTAAAGTTTGATACTATCAGCTTCAGATATGAATTACAAACTGATTTTAATTCTTTAAAATCTAATACTACAAACTTTGATTGCGAATCTTTTATAGTTACAAATGACAGCATTTATTTATTTACAAAAGAATGGAGCAGTTTAAAAACTAGTATTTATTCAATATCAAAATTGCCTGGTAATTACATAGCAAAATTTATTGTTTCTTACCCGGTAAAAGGCTTGATTACTGGCGCAGTATATGTTAAGAACAAAAACAGGATAATCTTATGTGGCTATTCTAAGTTACTTGAACCTTTTGTTTTTAAAATTGATAATTTTCAAAATGGCAATTTTAGTTCATGTGTTAAAAATAAAATAGGGATAAATCTTCCACTTCATCAGATTGAAGGTATAACTACAAGCGATGGAAGTAACTATTTTTTAGTTAATGAATATTTTTCAAAATCTTTAATTGAAATTCCAAACAAGCTTCATCATTTCAAATTAGAATATTAGTTTTTTATTTAGCAACTTACTTATTGCTTTTTAAAATTAGCCTTAAGGAACTATCTTTTGAAATGTAACTCCAGGCCCAGTTAATAAAAATTATGAGTTTGTTTTTAACAGAAAGAATGAGCATTAAATGTAAAAACATCCAAACCACCCATGCAAAGTAGCCTTTAAATTTCATAAAAGGTAAATCAACAACTGCCTTATTTCTTCCAATGGTAGCCATTGACCCCAAGTCTTTATATTCATATTCTTTTAAAGGTTTAGTACTAACTAAATTTTTTAAATTTTTAGCGAGTAATTTACCTTGATTTATTGCCACATTAGCTACTTGAGGATGACCTTTAGGATATAGCTCGGTTGTCATGTATGCAATATCACCAATTGCAAATATGGTTTCATTTTCTAAAAGTTGGTTATATCTATTTACCATTAATCTTCCACTTGGTGTATACAGTTTTTGGTCTAGGCCATTTATTCGATTTCCTGTTACACCTGCTGCCCAAATTACAGTTTCGGTTTCTATTTCTTTACCATCAGATAATGTTACTTTTTTTCCATCATAATTTTTTACAACAGTTTGAGTAAACAGTTGTACATCTAATTTTTTCAAATAAGATGCTGAAGTTTTTTTAGCTTTTTCGCTCATTGCGTTGAGCGTATTGGGGCTGCCCTCAATTAAATAAATGGTGAATTTCGAAAAATCAATACCTGGATAATCTTTAGGTAGTATATATTTTTTTATTTCAGCAAATGCACCTGCTAATTCAACACCAGTAGGCCCAGCGCCAACAATAACAAGGTTTAATAGTTTTGCTTTGTCTTTTTCATCTGCAGAAATTACTTTCTCAAAATTTTGAAGGATATGATTTCTGATGTTAATTGCATCGTAGGTTGATTTTAAAGTAAAAGCATGTTGTTCAATTTCTTTATTGCCAAAGAAATTTGTTTTACAACCACAAGCAATAACCAAAAAATCAAAATTAAAATCGCCTATAGAGGTATTTATTTTTTTATTTTTTGTGTCAATATTTTCGACCTCTGCTAATCGAATATTTACTTTATTGTTTTTAAAAACATTTCTTAATGGAAATGATATACTTGAAGGCTCAATTTGAGAAGTTGCTACTTGATAGAATAGAGGCTGAAACTGATGATGATTTACTTTATCAATTAGTAAAATATCAAATATTGATTGATCTAAGTGCTGAGTAATTTGTAATCCTGCAAAGCCTCCGCCAATAATAATTACTTTCCTTTTATTCATATATTAAAAGGAATTAAAGTTAATCACTTTAATTTTACTGAAAATACTTTTTTGAATTTATCCAGTTTAGGCTTTATTACAAATTGACAATAAGGTTCTTCACCATTTAAATTGTAATAATTTTGATGATAATCTTCAGCAGGATAGAAATTTATTAATTGACTGATTTCAGTAATTATTTCCTTGCTAAATGCTCCGGACTCATTTAGTTTCTTTTTGAGTTCTTCAGCAATTAATTTCTGTTTTTCATCATGATAAAAAATAGCAGAACGATATTGTGTTCCCACATCATTTCCCTGACGATTTAAAGTAGTTGGATCATGTGTTTGCCAAAACACTTCCAATAGCTCTTGAAAACTAATCTCATTTGAATCAAAATAAATTTGACAAACTTCTGCGTGACCGGTTATTCCCATGCAAACTTCTTTATAAGCTGGGTTTTTTATGTTGCCTCCACTATATCCGGAAACAACTTTTTTTACTCCTTTCAATTGCTGAAAAACAGCCTCTACACACCAAAAACATCCTGCTCCAAAAGTTGCTGTATCTAATTTATTATCTTCCATATTTGATTTTTTTATTTTTGCTTTGTGTTCATTTTTTTGAGCATTCATACAAGCAAAGGTAAAACTTGTAATAAATAAGGTATAAAATAAAATTTTCACGTTTTTACTTTTTTCAAAAATAGGATAAAAAAAATCCCTTTAACTTTTTGTTAAAGGGATTTATATATAATTGGCGTAACTATTATTTACCTCCTAAGCCAGTTGGGCTACCAACTCTTGTCATGGCACATCTAAATCCTAAATAAGAAGTTGATTGACGTTGATCTAAAAACCTTCTTGTTCCTGGTCCTAACCAATATGCACGATCTTTCCAAGAACCACCTTTATAAACATGAGCTACATCATTAACCAAAGATGTTTTGGAATATTCGTACATTAATTTTCCAGAGTAATTTTCATAAGCACCTTCTCCTTCTTTATAATAAATGGAAGAGTTAACATCGCCATCTTTTTCGGATCTATAGTCAGCCATTTTATAATTTCTTCTTTCATCTAAATTATCTTCTGAAAATTGGATACCAACATCTCTCCACATTACACGACCAGGAATGGAAACTAAAATACTATCAGTTGTCAATGAATCCATTGTAGAACTATTTCCGCCGTGTGCACCAGGAACTGCCACAGGATGAGTAAATTTTTGATAAACAGGAACATCATCATTAATTAAGATAGTACCTTCTGTTGAATCACGTTTTTGTGTTTTGAAAACATTTCCACGGAAAGGTCTGAATTCATCAGCATCTTCTGAAGAAAGTGGTCTGTAAACATCAAGCACCCATTCAGAAACATTTCCTGCCATGTGGTATAAACCATAATCGTTTGGC
>CAZTCG010000201.1:0-1856 GCA_964612005.1 uncultured Flavobacteriaceae bacterium
TTAATATGGATACAGAATCTTTATATTGATAATCTATATATCACTTTCTGTGCTAATCGGCAAAATCAGAATTATTAAGTAATAACAGAAAATAATTGTTTTTAAAAAACCATTCTAGTTCAGATGTATTAATAAACTGAATAAAATTGTTTCTTTGTTTGTCATTAGAAAAATTTGCAGTAAATGAAGCTTTAATTTTTTTTCTCAATGAATCTTCTCCATTCTCACGATCTATATTTAAAACCTGGGCATTAAAAAATATGGGGTAAAACAAGAATAGTAAAGAAACAAATGCTTTAAAATGTTTCATCAATTAATTTTTTTAATTAGGGTTATAAAAAAGTTTATTTCAGTAAATCCCTCATTGTATAAACGCCTTTTTTAGTTTGAATAAACTCAGCAGCTAAAACAGCTCCGTAAGCAAAGCCTTTTCGATTATGAGCCTTGTGCATTATTTCTATATCATCAATTTCAGATGTGTATTTGATAATATGTGTTCCGGGCACCATTCCTTCTCGCAGATCTTCAATAAATAAAGTTTCATTTGATTTTTCTGAAATGCTCCAATTACTTTTTCTATTTATCTTTTCAATAATCTGATTGGCAAGAGTAATGGCTGTTCCGCTTGGTTTATCTAATTTATGAATATGATGAATTTCTTTCATACAAACGTCATAGTTTGGATAGCTATTCATGATAGATGCAAGGTATTCATTTACTTTAGAAAAAATGGCGACGCCTAAACTGAAATTACTTGCATAAAACAAAGCGCCATTTTTTTCATGGCAACAGGTTATAACTTCATTTAATTGATTGTGCCATCCGGTTGTGCCAACTACTATAGGAACTTGCGCACTTAAACACCTATTAATATTATTAAGCACACTGTGTGGAGTACTAAATTCAATAATTACATCTGCTTTTTGTAAATCTAATTCCGTTATCTGATCTGCATTTTCACGATTAACTTTTAAAACAACTTTGTGTCCTCTTTGAAGCGCAATGGCTTCAATTTCTTTACCCATTTTACCGTAACCGAATAATGCAATATTCATCTGAAATTTAATTTTAATTGAAAACCAAAATTTGTTGGAGTATTATTAATTGCAAATTGTGAATAAGGAAGAATAGTCATGCCTATGTCTTCATTTATTTTTACATCAAATTCGCGAAGATGTGCATCAACTGTTGCGTCAATAATGTTCAAAAGATAAACTGCCGCTATTCCTATTATTCCAAGATCACGCCTCTTTCTGTATTGATTTTTAAATAGCACTAAATTATCATCAGTGAAATTATTATATTCATCAATTGTTGTTGGATCATTATCATATCTAAAACTAAGTGCATTTTTATAATTTTTATATAAAGAGTTATTAGTTTGGTACAGGTAGCCACAACCTAAAAATGCCCCATAAATCAAAGGAACTTTCCAGATACGTTTATTGTAAATCTGGCCAGCGCCTGGCAGAATGGTAGAAAGCAATGCTGCTCGTGCAGGATAATTTTTTTGTTTTGTTTGTAAAGAATCTTTTAAAACAAAATGATTCATCAATTGGGTTTTATCTGATTTAGCGTTTAAACTCAGTGCTAAAAAAAATAATCCAATTAATAAATTCAATCTATTCATTATACGAATTATTGAATATCAAAAAACTGTAAAAGGTGTTGAAGTTCTTCTTCGTTTCTGAATTTTAATGTAACGTTTCCTGAGCCAGATTGATTACGATTAAAGCTTACTTTATTATTAAATAATACTTCTAATTTTTCCTGAATTTTTTTATCACTTAATGATAAAGGTGCTTTTTGTTTTTTGAGTTTAGCTTTAACTTTAGTATGAACTTTTCCATATTTAG
>CAZTCG010000201.1:1904-4239 GCA_964612005.1 uncultured Flavobacteriaceae bacterium
CTTTACTTAAATAATTTTGTATGGTGGCGATGGTTTTATCTCTTAATCCCAATTGGATTTCCGCAGGCAATTTCAGTAACCTTAAAAAATTGGTAATGGTGGAGCGTTGCTTTGCAATTTTATCTGCTAATTGCTCTTGAGTTAAATTACATTCATCAATTAATCTTTTGTAACTCAATGCAACCTCAATCGGATTTAAATCCTGACGTTGAATGTTCTCTACCAAAGCCATTTCCAACATGGCCTGATCATTGGCAATACGAACGTATGCAGGAATTTCTTTTAATCCAACCAATTGCGAAGAACGGAAACGACGCTCACCTGAAATCAATTGATATTTATCAAATCCTAATTTTCGCACAGTTACAGGCTGAATGATGCCGTGCTCTTTGATAGAGTCAACTAATTCTTGCAATGCCGTTTCTTCAAAATCAGTGCGTGGCTGAAATGGATTGACTTCAATCTGATTCACCGGAATCAAGGCAATGGTACCAACTACAGGTGCATTTTCAGTACTTTTTGTGGTGATATCTGTTTTTGCATTTTCTAGTAAAGCGCCTAATCCTCTTCCTAATGCTGACTTATTTTTTTGTGTACTCATTTTTTATTTCTCGCTATCCAAACAATAAATCATTAACCCTGAAAACCTTCCTCTTGTTCTTCTTCCTCATCTACTTCAATCATTCGTTCTTCATTGCTGATTTTAGTCAAGCCATTTTTCTGAAGAATTTCACGCGCAAGGTTTAAGTAATTCACCGAACCTTTTCCTGAAGCATCATACATGATAATTGTTTTTCCAAAACTTGGTGCTTCACCTAGTTTTGTATTGCGTTGAATGATGGTATCGAAAACCATTTGCTGAAAATGCGTTTTAACCTCTTCCACAACCTGATTGCTTAATCGCAAACGCACATCGTACATGGTTAATAAAATTCCTTCAATATCTAAATTTGGATTTAGGTTAGATTGAACAATTTTAATTGTGTTTAATAATTTACCCATTCCTTCCAAGGCAAAATACTCGCATTGCACAGGTATAATTACAGAATCGGATGCAGTTAATGAATTAATAGTTATCAAGCCAAGAGATGGATTGCAATCGATAATGATGAAATCAAATTCTTCTTTAATTTTACTCAATGCATTTTTCATCATGTATTCCCTGTTGGGAAGTTTTACCAATTCTATTTCTGCTCCTACTAAATCAATATGTGCAGGAAGCAAATATAAATTGGGTGTTTCAGTAGTTAAAATGATGTCTTTTGGATTTACCTCATCTACAATACATTCGTAAATACTTGTCTTTATGTTTTTAGGATCAAAGCCAACACCGGAAGTAGAATTTGCTTGCGGATCGGCATCAATTAAAAGCGTTTTGTACTCAAGTACTGCAAGACTAGCAGCAAGGTTGATGGCAGTTGTAGTTTTTCCTACTCCCCCTTTTTGATTAGCAATGGAAATTATTTTGCCCATTTTTATTAAAGTAATTAAAAGTTGATTTTATTTTTGAATGCTATCACCAATTTTCATCAGTGTAAGTTCTTTACCTGAATTTTTAAATTTATGAATGGCTTCTTCTTGGTTTATTTTAATGTATCCGAACGTGTCGTAGTGCATGCCAATGATATCTGCGCAATTAATAAATTCAGACGCAATGATTGCATTATCTACACCCATAGTAAAATTGTCGCCAATTGGCAAAAACGCGAAATCAATTTTTCGGTATTCACCGATTAGCTTCATATCGTAAGTAAGTGCTGTATCACCTGCATAATAAAAATTGCCTTCCCCACTTTCAATAACAAAACCCATTGGGTTGCCACCGTACGATCCATCAGGCATGCTACTAGAGTGAATGGCGTTAACACATTTTACGTTTCCAAATTCCAATTTTACTTTACCGCCAATATTCATTGGATGTATGTTTTCAACACCTTGTTTGCCCAGCCAAACACTTATTTCCCAGTTACAAATAATTTTAGCGCCAGTTCGTTTTGCTATGGAAACAGCATCAGCAATATGATCTTCATGTCCATGACTGATTAAAATATAATCAGCATTTATTGTTGAGGCATCAATGTGTTTAGCCAATTCATTATAAGTAATAAAAGGATCAAACAACAAAGATTTTTCATTAATAACCACACTAAAACAAGAATGACCGTAATAAGTAATATTCATACAATAAAAATTTGAGATAATTTTAAAGTAGTAAATTTACGTTTTTAGAACGCTTAAATTAAGTTCAAAAAAATCAGGTTTTCAGTAATTTTTAACAAAATTCGTTTCTAATAATGAACAATATAACTATCATTTCAGGCACCAATCGCCCAAA
>CAZTCG010000202.1:0-4214 GCA_964612005.1 uncultured Flavobacteriaceae bacterium
CATATTGGGCAAATAACTATGGAATTTATAATATGGGAGGAAATGTTGCAGAAATGATTTTAGAAAAAGGCAGTACAAAAGGTGGAAGTTGGAGAGAAGATGCACTATACATGAAAATAAAAAATAAAAATAATTTTGATGGAAGTGGTCACTCAAATATCGGGTTTAGGTATTTTATGGAAGTAATTGAAAAATAAAATTTAGTAGTTTTAAAAAAACAAGAATATGTCTTACAATGAACTAGGTTTTTTAAGAACAATTTTATACTACAGTATTGGATTAGTAATTCCGTTTATTTTTGCAAGAGCAATAATAACTCTTTTGGTTAATATTTTCAGTTTCGACGGTTTAGTTTATAAAAAAAGAAACAGAGATGTTTTACATGTTGGCTGTTTTGGAAGAAATGTATTGACTCCAATAAATGACACCGTTCACCCTTTTATTAGAGGAACATTTGGATTAATATTGCCTTGGTGGTTACTAAAATTAATTTTTGGTAAAAAATAAAAAACTGCCCTTTTGGGGCAGTTTTAAACAATCACAATTCAAAAAAAATTAAGATGCAACGGCAACAACGCGTGGTGCAGCAGCTAAAATTTCATCATTAGCAGCAGATGCATATTGTTCGAAGTTTTTCACAAATGATGCAGCTAAATTTTGAGCTGTTTGCTCAAATAAAGCTTTATCAGGCCATGAATTTTTAGGTTCTAAAATTTCTGTTGGTACGTTTGGACAAGCTTTAGGGAAGTTTAATTTAAAATAAGGTGTTGTTCCATATTCTACGTTATCTAATTCACCATTTAACGCTGCTGTAATTAATGCACGTGTGTAAGAAAGTTTAATTCTGCTTCCAACACCATACTTACCTCCTACCCATCCGGTATTTAACAACCAAACATTTACATTGTGTTTCTTTAATTTTTCACCTAATAATTCAGCATATTTTGTTGGGTGAAGAGGTAAAAATACTTTTCCAAAACATGCAGAAAAAGTTAACGTTGGCTCGGTAATACCCATTTCTGTTCCAGCAACTTTTGCAGTGTAACCACTAATGAAGTGATACATTGCCTGTGCAGGAGTTAATTTAGAAATTGGAGGCAAAACACCAAATGCATCACATGTTAAAAAGAAGATATTTTTAGGAATATCACCAATTGCAGGATCAACGGCGTTATCAATATAGTTTGATGGATAACTTACACGTGTATTTTCAGTCTTAGAAATATTAGCGTAATCAACAGTAGTAGTGCCATCAAAAAACTCAATGTTTTCTAATAAAGAACCAAATTTAATTGCATTAAAAATTTGAGGTTCTTTTTCAGCAGATAAATCAACACATTTTGCATAACATCCACCTTCAAAGTTGAAAACTGAATTATCACTCCATCCGTGTTCATCATCACCAATTAACTTTCTGTTTGGATCTGCAGATAAAGTGGTTTTACCAGTTCCTGATAAACCAAAGAAAATAGCAGTATCTCCATTTTTACCAATGTTTGCAGAACAATGCATTGGCAACACCCCTTTTTCATGTGGTAAAATATAATTCAATACAGCAAAAATTCCTTTTTTAATTTCACCGGTATAACCTGTACCACCTATTAAAATGGTTTTTTTAGTGAAATTTAATATTGCAAAGTTGTGCTGACGAGTTCCATCAATTTTTGGATCAGCTTTAAAACCAGGAGCATTAATAATCAACCACTCATGCTGAAAATTTTCTAATTCTTCGCGATTTGGGCGAAGAAACAAATTATTAGCAAATAAATTACTCCATGGCTTCTCTGTTACAACACGAATATTAATACGATATCTAGGATCTGCGCAAGCATAAGCATCTCTAACATAAATTTCCTTGCCAGCTAAATAAGCCAACATTCTATTATGCAATACATCAAATTTATCAGCCTCAAAACGGTTGTTTACATCACCCCACCAAACACTATCTTTTGTGTTTTCATCATAAACAACAAATTTATCCTTAGGTGAACGACCAGTAAATTCGCCTGTATCAATAGCCAAAGCGCCTTTATCAGTTAAAATTCCCTCTCCTGAGATAATTGTATCTTCAACCAATTCTGATGGATGAAGATTCCAATAAGCCATTGCAACATTGCCAAGACCTAAGTCTGCTACACTTGAATTTTTGGGTTTTAAGCCTAATTCGTTCATTTTTTAGTTGTTTTTAGTTTAAAAGGTGCGCAAAAATAGTAAAATCTTACTATTTCAACTGATTTTTTTTTGAAAAAATGAGTTAATAAATAATGTAAATTGCTGTATATCAATATCATTTACTTGTTCATAAAACAAATAAATTCATTAAAAACTAACCTTTATTAGTTGAAAATTAATTTAATATGCCAAATTTACCTGAATGATAATCATCAAAGGCTTCTCTCAATTCCTGTTGTGTATTCATTACAAATGGTCCATACTGAGCAATGGGTTCATTAATAGGCTCACCACTTAATACCAAAATTTTACAATTAGAAGGTGTTTTTACGTTAATCTCATCTCCACTATTTTCAAAAAGCACAAAATCATGTAAACTTGCTTTTTTAGTATTTAGTTCAATTTCACCCTCAATAACTAAGATAGAAGTATTATGATTTTCAGGAATTGTAAAATTTAATTCTGCATTGTTTTTCATGTCTATTAAGAAAAGATTAACAGGTGTAAATGTATTGGCAGCGCCAGAAAGATGATTAAAACTCCCTGAAATAATAGCTACATTAATGTTGTTGTCTTCAGAAATATATTTAGGAATATTTTTATTGCTTAATTCCTGATAATTAGGTTTAGTCATTTTATAAACCTTTGGTAAATTAACCCATAACTGAATCATTTCAAATTCACCACCTTTTTTTGAAAAGTTTTCTTCATGATACTCCTTGTGAAGAACCCCTGAACCTGCTGTCATCCATTGTACATCACCGGGATAAATAATACCACTATTTCCTGCACTATCATGGTGTGCCACTGCTCCTTTCAAAGCAATAGTTACCGTTTCAAAACCACGGTGTGGATGAACATCCACACCTCTCACTTTTTCAGATGGTGGAAAATAATGGCAGGCGCCAAAATCAAGCATTAAAAAAGGGCTTACATATTCTCTAATATTATAACCTGAAGGATAATAATTAAAAACCCTGAATCCATCTCCAACCATTCCAGGTTGTGGCGGACGTTTTAATATGTGAGCAATTTTCTTAAGCATAAAGAGACTATTTTTAAAAAATTTTAGAAACCAAATTTAATTTTAGAAAACAAAACGAGCTATAAAACTACATTAATTATTCAATTTAATTTTTGTTAAGTTCTTACTCTTAATAAATAATATGTATATAAAAACGAACACTGCTTTTTCTTTTTAATTTCGTTTTAAATAAATAAAGAAAATGCATTATAAATTTTATGTTAAAAATCCGGCTGTTCATTACTTATATATTGATTTAATTATCGATAATATTAATGAAGATTTTATTTTACTACAGCTCCCCTCTTGGCGTCCTGGAAGGTATGAGCTTGGGAATTTTGCGAAAAATATAAAATCGAAAACAAACAAGATATATCAACTTTGATGGATATTTTCAAACAGAATGATGAACATCATAGACGTTTTAATCTTCCAAATGGAGAAATCATCGGTAATTTATTATTCTTTATTATTTATTATATGAAAATGAACCATTCTTTATTTGCCTATATGAATAAAAATTTATTACTAATGAAATTAGCGTGTAATTTATCCGGACATATAGATAATGGCCGTCCCATTGATACTCAAGTCGATAATATTATGAAAAGTTTTGATAGAATTGGCTCATTAATGGATTTGAATAAACATATTGAAAATCTAACCAAAACAATGAATGATGAAACCGTCTATCGCTTACACGCAAATATTATAGACAAATATGAATATGATTACTTAGAATTCAAACTTATACAATAAAAATATAAAAAGGGAAAATAGTCGGTTGAACAAATCGGCTATTTTTTCCCGTATTTACAATTTTGGAATTTATAATTACACCTACATATATGGTGTAATTACAGATATTTTATTTAGTGTTTGCGAATATATAGTTGAATTATATAATGGCGAACCCTCGTTTCAATGAATTTGGAAAAGACCATCATATTGAATTTTACGCAAATTTACAAACAATTCAAGTTCAAATGAAAGGTATTGTGCGAATAAGTTTATTTTC
>CAZTCG010000203.1:0-4194 GCA_964612005.1 uncultured Flavobacteriaceae bacterium
TTATCTTACAAAGGAGTTATGATGAAAAAACACCTTTTAGGTGGAGTAACAAAAGGAGCTCATACAGCTGAACAAGTTGAAGCTAAATTTGAAAAGTGGTTAGCTCAGAAAGAGGGTAAAGTAACCGCTAAAAAAGATCGTTTGAGTAAAGAAGATAGCGTTGCAAAATCTGCTAAATTAAAAGCAGAAACTGCTGTAAAAGAAGCTAAAGCTGCAAAAATAGCTGCTAAAGCTACTTCAGCTGAGGCTACTCCTGAATCTGGAGAAGCTGCTTCAACAGAAGAAAACGCATAATATCTTATGAGATAACTTTTTTTAAAACGCCCTGTAAATCAGGGCGTTTTTTATTTTAATTTGTTTCAATTTATAAAATGACAGAATTATTAAACTTAATTGAACCACTTAATTTAATTCTCGTTTGTGTATTTACACTTATTGCGGGTTTTTTGGATGCAATAGTTGGTGGAGGAGGTTTAATAACAATACCTACTTTACTGATTAATTTTCCGGGAGTTGCTGTACCAACTCTTTTTGGTTCAAATAAAATTGCTTCATTTTCAGGTACCAGTATTGCTGCATATCATTACTCAAAAAAAATAAAATTTAATTATAAAATTTTAATTTCTGTTGGAATATGTTCAGCAATTGCTTCTTTTTCTGGTGCGCGATTAATTAATTTGATTGATGTAAACGCACTAAAACCTCTTATTTTTTTTATTTTACTGCTTATTGCCATCTATACATTTTTAAAAAAAGATTTTGGTAATATATCTAATAAAAAAAGGTTTTCTGAAAATAAAACAATTTTTGTTGCTTGTATACTTGGTTTATTAATTGGATTTTATGATGGTTTTTTTGGTCCGGGAACCGGAAGTTTTTTGGTAATGGGATTTGTATCATTACTTGGTTTTGATTTCCTGGAAGCATCTGCTTATTCAAAAGTGATTAATTGCATAACAAATTTATCTGCAATTGTAGTGTTCATTTCTGCCGGACAGTTTATTTTAGAATTAGCCGTCATTTTAGCCATTTGTAATATTCTTGGTAATTATCTTGGAACTAAAATGGCCTTGAAAAAAGGAAATAAATTTATTCGTTTAATTTTTTTATTAATTGTTACCATAATGATTATAAGGTATGGTTATGAAATTTTTATTAAATAGCTTTTTGTTTAATCAATCTAAATTTTAACTAAAATCATTAAATATTTTTTAGTTCCTATTCATTGTGCAACTAACTTTGTCAAAATAAATTAAGTATGTTAAAACAACATCAGCACAAATCAGTTATAATATGGTTATTAAGCGGTTGCTTCATCATTTATTTAATGATAGTGATTGGTTGCATAACTCGTTTAACACACAGTGGTTTATCTATTACCGAATGGGGCGTTATGGGAACCTTACCGCCATTTAGTGAAGAAAAATGGCAAGATGTTTTTTCAAAATATCAGGAATCACCTGAATTTAAAGAAGTAAATTATGAAATGACTATTCAGCAATTTAAATCTATTTTCTGGTGGGAATGGACACACCGATTTATAGGAAGAACAATATTATCGGGCGTATTCATAATTGGTTTTTTATATTTTTTTCTTCGTAAAAAACTGGATGTTAAATTGAAAAAACGATTTGTTTTTTTATTTGTTTTAGGTGGTTTACAAGGAGTAATTGGTGCTTGGATGGTAGCTAGCGGTCTTAACAAAGTTCCTGCTGTTAGTCATTATCGTTTGGCCCTTCACTTAATGAGTGCATTTACCGTTTTTGCATTTACTTTCTGGTTTGCTTTAGATTTAATTCATGAAAATGATAAACAACAAAATGATGAATCCACCCGACTTAAACCCTGGATAATTGGATTGTTTGTTGTTTTAATTGTTCAAATTATGTATGGCGCTTTTACAGCTGGTTTTGTAGAAATGAGTGCTGAAAATAAACCTTTGTTCCGACCCGGACAGATTTTTAATACTTGGCCAAAGATGGGTGAAAATTGGCTAGCTGAACAAGTAACCATGAAAAGTACAATCTTCCAAAATATTTTTGAGAATGCTGCCGGAATTCAGTTCATGCACAGAACAATTGCCTTTTTAGTTGTTGCTATGGTAGTTATTGTGTGGATAAAATCTAACCGACTTTCTTTAAATAAATTTCAGTATAATGGAATAACCATGCTTATTTATGGAATTACTATTCAGTTTTTGCTTGGCATTTTTACTTTAATTTATCAAGTGCCTTTAGTTTTAGGGGTGCTTCATCAAACAGGTGCGTTCTTTCTTTTCGCAGTTTGTATATATCTAATTTTTCATTTCCGGAAAATATAATCTAACCATTCAATTTCTTTTCAAGTTCCCTCATTAGTTCATTTAAGGTATTTATTTGTAATTGAATATTAATCTGAATCGAATTCATTAAGGTTAAAATGTTATTTACAATAAATATTGTTTCGTTTGTCAGTTTTTTTTCTTTTATCAATTTGCTTTCAATATTCATTAATCTTTTTAAAGATTTCTCATAATATTTATCAATGCTTTCTGTTGAAATATCATTTACAAAATTTTTTGATGATGTTTTATTGAAGTTAGATAATAAATCTATATCTAATGCTTGAGATATTCTATTAATTAAATTAGAGTCGAGCGAATTTTTTTTATATATCTGATAAATATTTCTTCTTGTACAATGTATTCTTCTCGCAAATTCAGAAACAGTTAGCCCTCTCTCTTTGACTTTATTTTTAATATATGCACCTAAATGACTATTCTGATTCATTAACATTAATTAAAATCAAAATTACTTTAGGTGTATATTATAACATTACTTTATATACACACAAGCATTTCTCACAAGTAGGAATATTATTTTCTCACATTTGTTTTTTTTTAAGAATTACTAATTATTATGATTAATGTTTTTTGAAATATAATTTTCAGAAAATTCAACTAATTTAAAGAGTGAGAAGGGTGTTTATTTTAAGACAAATAAGATTAACTTTTTCATTACATAAAATTGTATAATCTTGATTTTTTGATAAAATTAAAAAATCACCTTTTTTAATTTCAACTTTATTAATAGTTGCAGTTTCATTTAATAAATATAATGCTGTGAAATCTGAATCATTTGAAAAGGATTGAAAGTTGTTTTTTTCTATTTGAATTAAATCTAAACTTCCTTTCCAGTTAGCATCATGCATCAAATTAAAATCAGTTACTTTCCCTTCAGCAGTTGTTTCCCAATCGCCCATAAACTCATCAACATCAAATTGATTTAAGAGTTTTTGGTGATGATGTTTATGGTTGATGTATAGTGAGCCATCCAAAATCATTAAATGTCTTTTGAAACCGTTTAAACGAGTAAACTCAGAAGTTGCTGTTTCAATGGTTGCTGTGCTTATCCTGAATTGAAAATTTCGTTCAGCATAAGAACTGCCATCAGGATAAATAAATAATTCTGTGGTTTTACCACCCGACCATAAGTTTGTTTTTTGTTCGTGTTTTCGAATGATCTTCAATGATTCGATTCTAATTAAAGAACAATGTTGATGATTTTTCCGGGAACAATAATTATTTTCTTTGGACTTTTTCCTTCCAGGTATTTGGATGTTTGTTCCAATGCCAACACTTCTTTTTCCACATCTTCTTTTGATAAGGCTAAGTCAAACTCAATATTAAATCGTGTTTTGCCATTAAATGAAACAGGATAGGAGAAAGAGGTTTCTTTTAAATATTCTTCATTCGCAATTGGGAATGGAACTATTGATATGCTTTCTGTATGGCCTAATTTTTCCCATAATTCCTCGGTAATGTGAGGGGCATAAGGAGAAATCAAAATCAATAATTGTTCTAAAATGATTTTGTTGTTGCATTTTAAATCAGTCAGTTCATTCACGCAAATCATAAAATTACTTACAGATGTATTAAATGAAAAACGTTCAATGTCTTCAGTAATTTTTTTAATAGTTTTGTGTATTGCTTTTAATTCTTTATTGTCAGGTGTTCCTTCGGTAACTGTAAACGTTCCGTTAGCATAAAACAGTCTCCATAATTTTTTCAAAAATCCGGAAACACCAGTAATTCCATTGGTATTCCAGGGCTTGCTTAATTCCAGTGGACCTAAAAACATTTCGTATAAACGCAGTGTATCAGCTCCAAATTTTTCGCAGATATCATCCGGAGAAACAACATTCCATTTTGATTTC
>CAZTCG010000204.1:0-4176 GCA_964612005.1 uncultured Flavobacteriaceae bacterium
TTCGAATCGTATTAGCTTCAAAAATGCCTGAGTTGTATTAGTTATATTTTTATTGAATGAAAACAACGTATAAAAACTTGAAAAATCAATATTTATATTTTAATTTAGCCGAATGTATTTTACAAAATTAATTTAAAATCAATTTAATCAACTATAAAGATGAGCGTTTTAGTAAATAAAAATTCGAAAGTAATTGTTCAAGGTTTTACAGGAGGTGAAGGGACATTTCACGCAACTCAAATGATAGAGTATGGAACCAATGTAGTTGGTGGTGTAACTCCTGGTAAAGGAGGTACTACTCATTTAGAAAAACCAGTGTTTAATACTGTTTATGATGCAGTACAAAAAACAGGCGCAGATGTTTCTATTATTTTTGTACCTGCACCTTTTGCTGCTGATGCAATTATGGAAGCTGCTGATGCAGGAATTAAAGTTATTGTTTGTATTACTGAAGGTATACCTGTAAAAGATATGATTGCAGTAAAGGAATATATTAAATCTAAAAACTGTAGATTAATTGGTCCAAACTGTCCGGGTGTTATTACTGCAGGAGAAGCAAAAGTTGGAATTATGCCTGGTTTTGTATTCAAAAAAGGAACTGTTGGAATCGTTTCAAAATCAGGAACCTTAACTTACGAAGCAGCTGATCAAATTGTTAAAGCAGGTTTAGGTATTACTACTGCTATTGGAATTGGTGGAGACCCTATAATTGGTACTCCAACGAAAGATGCGGTGGAATTATTAATGAATGATCCTGAAACTGAAGCAATTGTTATGATTGGTGAAATTGGTGGAAATTATGAAGCTGACGCAGCACGCTGGATTAAAGCAAATGGTAACAAAAAACCGGTTGTTGGTTTTATAGCGGGTCAAACTGCGCCAAAAGGAAGAACAATGGGGCATGCAGGTGCGATTGTTGGTGGAAAAGACGATACAGCTGAAGCTAAAATGGCAATAATGAGGGAGTGTGGAATTCACGTAGTTGAATCTCCTGCTGTTATCGGTAAAACTATGGCAGCTGTATTAGGTAAAGTAATCGCATAATTTTAGTGATATATTCATAAAAAAAAGCAGCTTTAAGCTGCTTTTTTTGTGCGAAAATTTTTCCAAAAAAAAACCGAAGCATTGCTTCGGTTTTTTAGTAAATACTTAGAATTAAATTATTCAGCTACAACTTCAAATTTTACATCAGCAGTAATGTCTTTGTAAAGACGTACTTTTGCTGTGTAAGATCCTAAAGCTTTAATAGCATCTTCTTTTAACTCAATATTTTTTCTTTCAACATCGTAACCGGCTTTTTTCAAAGCTTCTGCGATTTGAATGTTGGTTACAGAACCAAAGATTTTACCTGATTCACCTGCTTTTGCACCAACACTGATTGATACTTCTGCTAATTTTTCAGCATTTGCACTTGCTTCTTTACGAAGTTTTTCTTCTTTAAAAGAACGCTGCTTAATATTTTCAGCAAGAATTTTTTTATTGGTTTCTGTTGCTAAATCAGCAATACCTTTTGGGATTAAAAAATTTCTTCCGTATCCCGGTCTAACTTTAACTACATCGTCTTTAAAGCCTAAACCTTTCATGTCTTGTTTTAAAATTACTTCCATGTTAACCTCCTTAATTATTATTTTAAACCATCAGCAACGTAAGGCATTAAAGCCAAGTGACGCGCTCTTTTAACTGCCTGAGAAACTTTACGTTGAAACTTCAACGATGTCCCGGTTAATCTACGAGGTAAAATTTTCCCTTGTTCATTAACAAATTTCAATAAGAAATCTGCATCTTTATAATCAATGTATTTAATTCCGCTTTTTTTGAAACGGCAATATTTTTTCTTTTTAGCTTCAACCGTTGGCGGGTTTAAGTATCTTATTTCTGCACTTGATGCCATGTTAAATTTTTTTTGAGTTTAATAAATTAAGCGTCAGCTTTTTCTTTTTTACCTTTTTTATCTCCGCTTTCGCCTTTTAATTTGTTTTTACGTTTTTCGCTGTATTCAATAGCATATTTATCTAAAGAAACAGTTAAAAAGCGTAAAATACGCTCATCACGTTTAAAAGTTACTTCTAAATCATTTACTGCAGTGATGTTATCAGTAGTAAATTCGATTAAATGATAAAAACCAGTTGTTTTTTTCTGAATTGGGTAAGCTAATTTTTTTAAACCCCAGTTTTCTTCATGAATAACCTTTGCTCCCAAATCAGTTATTGTTTTTTTAATCTTTTTTGCGGCCTCCTTTGCCTGATCATCAGACAAAACGGGAGTTAAAATGAAGACCGTCTCGTAATGTTTACTCATTTTTTTAAAATTTAAGACGGCAAATGTAAAACTTTTTTTTTAACCAACAAAATGTTAATAATCGAAAACAATTCTCAAACTAGTATAGTTTAGATGAAGAATTGTTTAATTAATGAAACGTTGCTTTTTTTAATTAGCTAATTTTCTATCTTTGCCGGCTTAAAATTTTAAACATTCAATAATAAATTTCTGAAATTATGAAAAAGAGAGTATTGTCATTTTCAATTTTACCTGCATTATTAATTGGTTTTATAGTAACATCTTGCTCTGAGCCGAAAGAAGTTGAGAAAATTACTTTTTTAGAAAAAAGAAATTATACCGCAGAGGATAGTGTAATTGATTTGTATCCAAGAGAAAAGGGTGAGGCACATGGTGGGAATTATTTTTCAAGAACTGACAGCGCAAGAAACTATGGAAT
Source organism: uncultured Flavobacteriaceae bacterium (assembly GCA_964612005.1). Classification (GTDB taxonomy): domain Bacteria; phylum Bacteroidota; class Bacteroidia; order B-17B0; family Aurantibacillaceae; genus JADJDM01. The sequence goes on from CAZTCG010000204.1 coordinate 2,717, forward strand.
AGGAACTACTTTTGCTGTTAACGATACATGCATAAATAAAGATTTGCGTGTGAAATTTAGTGTTTGGTTAAGATCAAATCAGGCTGCACCTCAAGCTGTTTATGCTATTGCTTTGCACGATGGTGATAAAGTTGTTTCCTGGAATGAAGTAAAATTTGATAAGTATATTAAAGAAACAAACAAATGGTTGAGTGTAACGGACAGTATAACAATACCAGCAAGTGCAATTAATAAACCTGGATTAATTGTAAAAACATTTACATACAATACTCAAAAACAATTAATTGTTGATAGCGATGATTTAGAGTTGACATTCTCTAATGTGAGAAAAGAAATTGAACAATAATTAAACAGGTAAAATCGTTATCCACCAAATCATTTGAAATGAAAGTTGCCATAATTGGAGCAGGACCGGCAGGAATGACTGCAGGGTACGAGTTAGCCAAAAATATTAAAGATGTAGATGTTTATGAAGCATCGCCATCTGTTGGTGGAATGGCAAAAACTATTGATTTATGGAATCAAAAAATTGATATTGGACCGCATCGTTTTTTTAGTAATGATACACGCATTAACGAACTTTGGTTGGAAGTTGCTGGAAAAGAATACGAAATGGTGGATCGTCTAACTCGAATTTATTATAATAAACGTTTTTTCCATTATCCAATTAAAGCATTTGATGCCCTAAAAAACTTAGGCATTTTTACTGCAGCTTCCTGTGTTGTTAGCTACGGTTTTGAGAAACTTTCACCAACAAAAAACACAAGTACTTTTGAAGGTTGGGTTACCAATCGTTTTGGTAAAAAACTATATAGCATATTTTTTAAAACCTATACCGAAAAATTGTGGGGCATACCTTGCAATGTGTTGGATGCAGATTTTGCAGCTCAACGTATAAAAAAATTCTCATTAGGTGAAGCCATGAAATCTGCTTTATTCGGTAATAGCGGTAAACATAAAACATTAGTCGATCAGTTTGCATATCCTCACGAAGGAACTGGTATGGTATATGAGCGAATGGCAGCATTTGTAAAAAATAAAGGCGGAAATGTTTTTTTAAATACTCCGATTAAAAGAGTGCTTACTAAAAGCAATAAAGCCTATGCTATTGAGCTTGAAGATGGGACAATAAAAGAATACGATCATGTAATTTCTTCCATGCCATTAACTCTTATGGTTTCTCGATTACCGGAGGTGCCTGATCAAATAAAACAAGCTGCTGCAAGTTTAAAATTTAGAAATACTATAATAGTATATCTTAACGTGCAGGCAAAAAATCTTTTTCCTGATAATTGGCTTTATGTTCACTCCGCTGATTTAAGAATGGGTAGGTTAACTAATTTCAGAAATTGGGTGCCGCAAATAAATGGTAAAGAAGAAAGTACTATTTGCGCATTAGAATATTGGTGCTATGATGAAGATGATTTTTGGAACTGGGACAATTATAAATTAATTGAACT
>CAZTCG010000205.1:0-4152 GCA_964612005.1 uncultured Flavobacteriaceae bacterium
TTCTATTAGATGAAGTTTTAAGCGATTTGGGATTTCCGGGATTTACCATCAAATTAAACAATCGTAAAATTCTTTCCGGAATTGCAGAAATAATAGGTTCGTCTGATAAAATTGTGGATATTACTGTTGCTATTGATAAATTAGATAAAATAGGAAAACAAGAGGTAATCAATGAATTAATATCAAAAGGTTTATCTGAAAAAGCAATTGAATTAATAGCTCCTGTTTTTGAAATTAAGGGCACTAATTCTGATAAACTTGTCCAATTAAACAATTTACTTGCAGGTTCTGAAATTGGTAAAAAAGGAATTGAAGAATTATCTTTTTTAATTAAAGAAATTGAAAGCATTGGTTTACGAACTGCTCAGCTAGAATTAGACATTACCTTAGCAAGAGGATTAAACTATTATACTGGAGCCATTTTTGAAGTAAAATCATTAACCGGTACATTAAGCAGTAGCATAACTGGTGGAGGAAGATATGATGATTTAACAGGAATATTTGGTTTAAAAAACATGAGTGGCGTGGGCATCTCTTTTGGTGTAGATAGAATCTTGGATGTAATGAATGAAATGAATTTATTTCCGGAGCACATTAACCAAAATAGTTCATCCGATATTTTATTTGTCAATTTTGGTGAATCAGAGCAGCATTATTTATTGCCTGTAATTTATCAACTAAGAAAATCCGGCATTAAAGCAGAGATCTATCCTGACTTTGCAAAAATTAAAAAACAATTTGATTATGCGGATAAGAAAAAGATTCCTTACGTTGGTATCGTTGGAAGTGAGGAAATAAATTCTGGCAGCATCAAAATTAAAAACATGAAAACGGGTGAACAACAAAGTTGTTCGGTGAATGAAGTAGTTAAAGTAATTAAGCTTTAATATTTTGTTCCCATCTCCAGGCAGTTTCCATCATTGCATCCACATCAAATTTGCAAGTCCAGTTTAATAATTGTTGTGCTTTTGTATTATCAGCATATACTGCAATTACATCTCCCGGACGACGTTGTCCGATTTTGAAATTTAATTTTTGTTTAGCTACTTTTTCAAAAGCATCAATCATTTCTAGAACGGTTACTCCGTTTCCGCTGCCTAAATTAATTACATCATAATTTTTAGTTTGCTTATTAGCCAATAACATATTCATTGCACTTACATGGGCAGTGGCAATGTCTGAAACATGAATGTAATCTCTTATACATGTGCCATCTCTAGTTGGGTAATCGTTTCCGTAAACTGTAAGGTGATTGATTTTTCCAATAGCTGTTCCTGTAATTATTGGAACAAGATTGTTTGGTTTATTTATTGGAGATTCTCCAATAAATCCGCTTACATGCGCGCCAACCGGATTAAAATAACGTAGCGCAACTGCATTGTAATCAGGGTTCACTTTACAAAAATCTTCAATCATAACTTCGCCAATTTGCTTAGTGTAGGCATATGGTGATTCTGCTTTTGGTAAAGGCGTGTTTTCATCTACCGGTAACTTATCAATGTTTCCATATACTGAACAACTCGATGAAAAAATTAAATTAGTTACTCCATATTTTTTGCTTAATTCCAATATCGATACTAATGAACTAATATTGTTATGATAATACTTTAACGGTTGCTCTACCGATTCTCCTACGGCTTTAAATGCAGCAAAATGGATAATTCCGGAAAACTGATGATTTTTAAAAACTACTTCTAAAGCTTTATTATCACACACATCTACTGAATAATGTTTAATTTGTTTTCCAGTAATTTTTGAGATGTTATCGTATGCTTTTACAGACGAGTTGCTTTGATTATCAATAGAAACTACATCATACGATTGAGCCATTAATTCTACAATAGTATGAGATCCAATATAACCCGAACCTCCAGTAACTAAAATTGTTTTGTTCATAATATAAAATGATGACAAAGATAAATGACTTATTTGTTTAACAATTATAAAATTAGATTTTTCAAATTTTAATAATTAATAATGATGTTCCATTTAAAGGCAAAATGGATAAATTAACTATTCAGTTTTATCTGGGGCGATTACTAAACAAAAGTCAAATGTGATTTTAAATTCAATATTTCAATTAAATTTGAGAAAATGAAAAGGATATTTTTTCATCTCTTACTGTTAGTTAATTTAACTTTATACGCGCAAGAATATACTTGTACTAGTATCACTAAAGTCAGTGAAAAAATTAAAATTGATGGAATATTAGATGAACAAATTTGGGGGAAAGCAGATAAAACAACTTCATTCTGGCAAAATTTTCCATACGATAGTTGTGAAGCCAAAAGCAAAACTGAGGTTATGCTTTGCTACGATAATGAAATGATGTATGTAGCAGCAATCTGTTATGATAGTATTCCGGGTAAACATATTATTCAAACTTTAAAGCGTGATTATGCTTTTGCTACAAGTGATGTATTTGTTGTTACGTTTGATCCATTTTCCGATAAACAAAACGGATTTAGTTTTGGTGTTAACCCTTATGGAGTTCAACGCGAAGGTCTTGTTGCAAATGGAGGAGGTGAGGCAGAAATCTCGGTTACATGGGATAATAAGTGGTACACTGAAGTAATTAGAAAAGATAATTGTTGGATTGCGGAGATGGGCATACCGTTTAAATCCATTAGGTTTAAAAATAACATTAAAGATTGGCGAATTAATTTTTGCAGGAATGATTTAAAAAATAATGAAAGTTCTGTTTGGAATAAAGTGCCACGTCAGTTTAATGTTACTTCTCTTGCTTATACAGGCATATTACATTTTGATAGTTTATTAGGAAAGTCCGGACCAAACATTTCTGTAATTCCTTACCTCACTGGTGGCATTTCAAAAGATGCATTAATCAATAAAACAAAACAAACATTCAATGGTGGAGGCGATGCAAAAATCGGAATCAGTTCATCGTTAAATTTAGATATTACAATAAATCCTGATTTTTCGCAGGTAGAAGTTGATCGACAACAAACTAACTTAACACGTTTCAGTTTATTTTTTCCTGAGCAGCGTCAGTTTTTTATTGAAAACAGTGATTTGTTTCAAAGTTTTGGGTTCAGGCAAATTCGCCCATTTTTTTCAAGAAGAATAGGGCTTAATAACGGCAATATAATTCCTATTTTATCAGGTTTTAGGTTAAGTGGAAAACCCAATAAAGATTGGCGAATTGGTTTAATGGATTTACAAACCGCAGAATCAAAAATTAACGATAAACCAATTTTTTCTCAAAATTATTTTGTGGCCGCATTTCAACGAAATATTTTTGAACGGTCTAATATTGCCATGATAGTAGTTAATCGACAACAATTTGATAGCAGTGGTGTTTCAGGTACAAATTTTAACCGAGTTTTGGGCTTAGATTATAATTTAGCTACGGCAGACAATAAATGGACCGGTAAGTTTTTTTTCCATCATTCGTTTTCACAAAATAAAAATGCAGGAGCGTTTACTCATGCAAGTTGGCTTCGTTATGCAAATCAAAATTTAAGTATTCACTGGAATCATGAATATGTAAATAAAAATTACAATGCAGAAACAGGTTTTACCCCGCGCATATTCCAAATTAATCAAATAAACGGAGAACAAGTGAGGAATTCGTATTGGCGGCTTGAACCATTTGCTACATATAATATTTTCCCCTCTTCAAAAAAAATAAATAGAATTTCTACAAATGTTTATTTAGATTATTATGCAAATGAAAAATATCAAACAACAGATTATTTAGCACAACTTTCCGAGCGGGTGTTATTTAAAAACACATCGTTTATTTATTTTATGTTTCAGCAAACATACACCAAGTTGTTGTATGCAACGGATGTTACATTTAGCGGGAAAAATAATTTATTAGATCAAGGTGATTATACCTATTCTGATGTAAGTTTTAATTTTAAAACTGATCAGCGCAAACTAATTATTTTTGGAGGAACTATTCAATACGGAGAATATTACTCAGGAAAAAAACTAAGTTATCAAACTGAACTTTCCTACCGTTTACAACCCTATGGAATTTTTAGTTTAACTTATAATCATGATGAAATAAATATTTTAAATCAACCTGTTGGTCTTGATTTAGTTGGAACGAAAATAGAACTCACATTTACTAAAAAATTATTTTTGACTACTTTTTTACAGTACAATTCACAACTCAATAATTTT
>CAZTCG010000206.1:0-4152 GCA_964612005.1 uncultured Flavobacteriaceae bacterium
TTACACTGATTGCACTGCTGTCTATTCCACCGCTCAAACATGCCCCTACATCAACATCAGCACGCAAACGCAATTTAACTGCATCCGTAAAAAGTGACTTTGTTTTTTCTACATGCTGGTTAAATGTAATTGGATCAACATCTTCGTATAAAGTATTTACTGATAAAGAATAATATTTTTCGATGTTAAGTTCTCCTGATTTTAGATTTAACAACAAGTGATGAGCTGGAAACAGTTCAATGATATTTTTAAAAAATCCTTCTACTTCGTGTTCCTGTTCGTTGAACTCAAAAAAATCAACAACTGCCTTATCGTTGATTTCCTTTTTATAAAAATCTTGTTCTACAATGGCCTTTTGTTCGGATGCAAAACAAAAAACTCCATCTTTGAAATAATAATATAATGGTTTCACTCCAAAGCGATCACGCGATGCAAAAAGTTGTTGATTTGTTCTGTCATAAATCACAAAAGACCACATTCCATTAAAACGCTGAACGCAATTCTTTCCCCATGTTATGAAAGCATTTAAAACTACTTCAGTATCTGACTGCGATTTAAATTGAACTCCATTGTTTTCCAACTCTTTTCGCAACTCAATGTAATTGTAAATTTCACCGTTAAAAGTCATCCAGTAGCGTTCGCTATCATCACATATAGGCTGATGCGCAAGAGGACTTAAATCAATAATTGATAAACGCCTGTGTGCTAATGCCACATTAAAATTTTCATCGTTTATTTCATTGATGTAATTTTTAGGAGAATAATTTAATGAGGCTTCAAAAACATTTTTTGGTGTATCATCAGAGCCGGCAGTTTGATAAGTTGAATCATTCAACAACACAAACCCTTCATCATCAGGTCCGCGGTGACGAATACTTTGACTCATTTTAAAAACAGTATGTTTAATGGGAATACTATTCCTAGTTAAAAAAAATATTCCTGAAATTCCGCACATTAAAAATTATCTGTTTTAGTAAATACGTTTTTAAAATCGAAAAATTGTTCTTTCAAGGTACAATTTGTTTTAGTTCTAAAATTTAAAATTAAATAAATAGATGATGTAAAATAAGATAAAACCATGCTATAAGCAGCTCCATATAAGCCGTACAAAGGAATTAAAATGAACCCGGATAAAACAGACACAACTAATGCAGTTAATGAAGCATACGTACTTACTTTCATTAAACCTGTACCTGCAAAATAATGAGAATAGATGCCTGTGAAACCCATAATGATGATTCCAGGGCTTAAAATTTTAATGACTTCCTGCATTTCAGTAAAATCCTTACCGAAAAAATAGATGAATAATGAATTGGGAAGCAAAATAATAATCAGCATAAATAAAACTGTAAGTATTAAAGATAATTTTGATAACTGTATTGAAAACATACTATTTTGTTTATCCGAAGCTTCATTATTTGAAATAGCAGCATATTGAACCATGGAAATTCCATTCATGATCACCCACGAAGATTCGGCAATAGATGAACCTGTAGAAAATACACCTAGCATAAACTTACCTTTTTCCGGGTAAAATTCATCAATCAAATAGTATGAAATACGATAATTTAATAATTGAATTAAATTCCCGGCCTGAACAATAAACCCATACGATAAAATATCTTTAAGCGTTTTTAAAATTGGGGCTTTCACTATTGGAAAAAGCTGATTAAATAATGCAAAAAAACTCAATATAAAATTAATACTAAAGCCAATTAATAGTGATGCAAAGTATATGATGGAAGAATTTAGATGTAGTACGAAAATAAAAAAACAAAGCGACAAAAATATTGTTACTGTTTGAACAACAGTAAATAAATTAGTGAATTTTATTTTATTCAATCCATTAAGAAACACATTAGAAATACTACTTAAATTAAGGGTTAATGACAATGAGATGAACCACATTAATTGTTGTAATGAATACTGATGATAAAAATTTAACACTAATGGTAACAATAAAGCACTAAAAACTGCTATGATAAAAGCAGGAAAAACAATTTTTTTAGCTCCAATTTTTGGAATCAAATAAACAAGCGCACTTCCACCAATTAGATCATTAAACATCAATACGATGGTGATATTAAGATACATCAAACTAATCTCACCTCTACCCACTGCTCCGGTATATTTAGCAGTAAGCATTACAATAATGAAATTCAAAATGGAAACAATTCCTTTTGAGAAAATAGTTTGTATTATTTTCTTAATCATTCAATAAATGCTGTTTCAAAAATACACTTAGTTTTTGATAAACTAAATCTACATTTAAATCCCTCAAGCATTTGAAATCGGGACAATCCTCAGCATTTTTTACTCTGCTGATATTAGGATTTATCCATGCGCTACAGGGCCTGCATTTTAATTGAATATTAAAAACTAGTTGATGTTTTTCGGGATTAAATTTAGTGTATGAATACAAGTTTTCATTAGATGCACCCCAGATTGTAAAGGTTGGGACGTCAAGAGCAACTGCCAGATGCATTAATCCACTATCAGAACCAATAAAACAGTTAGCCGTTTTAATAATAGAGGGTAATTCCTGCAAATTTGTTTTACCGGCAAGCTGAATCGTATTTTCACATTTAATCTTTTTATTTAAACCAACTTCATGCTTATCTCCTAACAATAAAATTTGCAATTCAGGAAAATCAACATGAATACGATTGATTAATTGTATCCATTTATCAGTATCCCAAATTTTATATGGAGTTTTATTGTTACCTGCACCACATTGAATTGCAATTATTTTTTTATCTGTTTTTGATTTTGACTTCCTTAATAAATTAAGTTTAAAATCATTTTCAATAATGTTGTATGTTGAATTTATTAAATTAAGGTTTTGCTGTGCATCATGTAAATTTGATTGAGGCTGAATTAATTGAACATTATTCAATTTAATTTTTTGAAACACTACATCGCGATTAGTGATTACTCGTATAGAAGTTTTTGATGCAACAGTTAAATTGGTTTTATTGGCTGCAAAATAGTTTACAACAGAAACGTGAAATTTATTCAAAAAATATTTGCCAACAAACCACACTTTTTTGGGCTTACTTAGAATTACTATTTTTTCATCTAGCAGATCAATATCCTCATATAATTCGTGTATTTTATATGATGAAGTAAATATGCCTGTTACATGATAGCCTTCCTTTTTCAATTGTTTAATTAAAGGCGTGAGTAGAAGTGCATCTCCAATGCCTGCGGAAAAATAAACTGCTGCTTTTAAATTTTTCATAGGTAAGAAATTAAAGTGGCTTTATGTTTTCCACTTTGAGATGAAAAAAATGACCTTCAGGTATAAAAACAAAATTGTTAATATAATCTTTAGTTCCCCAATCTTTTTTATTTTGACTGGGCTCATAAATTAAAGGGACTAATTTTTGAATAGTATAATTGAAAAAATATGGTATATATTTTCTATTCATTGAATAGTTAAGGCAAATTTCATCTGCAAGCTGTAAAATCGATTTTCCCTGATGATGCCTTTTTTCAATTTCAATAATTAAAACTGGTTGATGAACCTTAATGGTTTCCTTTCCTCCTTCCAGCACATGAAATTCAAAGCCTTCCACATCAATTTTAATACAGTCTAATCGAGGAACATTATTTAAATAACAATAGCGATCAAGTGTTATTGTTTTTACTTCGTAAAAATCAGCATGTGTTTCATTTGTTTCTTTCTCATCAATTTTTAAAGAACCCAGAGAATCGTCTTCGACGTTATTAAGAAAAGGAACTTTTAGTTTTGCATCACCATTTTGGTTGCTTAATGCAATTTGATTGACATGCGATTTTTTAAATAAATGTTTAAGTTTAAAATATAAATTTGGATTGGGTTCAAAAGCGTAGATATTGTCTTTTGGTAGAATTTTTTCAAGGGCAAACATATATTCTCCTTTATTTGCACCCACATCAAAAAAAATTCCTTTATCGTTGTCTTTGAATAAATCTTGAACTACTAAAATTTCCGGTTCAAAATTTAAATAAACCAAATTCGTTAAATCAAGTTTATTCTGCTTTTTAAAAATGCGTTGCTTCATCCATGATGAAAAATAAGTATAAGCTATTTCTTTAACTAGTTTTCTCATTTAAGTTAGCGAATATGCATTTTAAAAAAAACAAAGTTATAGTTTTAATAATAAATGA
>CAZTCG010000207.1:0-4108 GCA_964612005.1 uncultured Flavobacteriaceae bacterium
GATACGATTAAAGGTTGCGCACCATTACAAATTTCTTTTACAGATACAACGGACAATGTAGCTCCTATAACAACATGGCTTTGGCAATTTGGTGATGGAACTAGCTTTACCGATAATAATACAAGTACTCAACATACTTATTCAGCCCCCGGTTCTTATAACGTAAGTTTAACAATTACTGATGCAGATGGTTGTGTTAAGACGAAAACAGTTAATTCGTTAATACGAGCAACCTTCCCATATCCAAGTTTAAGTGTAGATACTTTTTCATGTGCAAACGATTTTTTTCTAATAGATGCATCAGCAACAAATACAACATCAAACGCGACTTATTATTGGGATTTTGGAAATGGATCAGTTGATTCTACAAGTGGTTCAAGCCTAAACTATTCTTATAACGCTAATGGTGTTTATAATTTATCATTAACTGTTGTAGATGAAAATGGATGCGATAGCACTTTAACTAAAGCTATTTATATTGTTAAACCAGAGGCTGATTTTGGAACAACTATTATCAATTCAGGTTGCGGCAATTTACAAGTAGCATTTAGTGATTCCTCAAGCGGTTTTGTAACTCAAGCTATTTGGAATTTCGGTAATGGTGCCGTATCAACTCAATTAAATCCTACTTATACATACACACAGCCTGGAACATATGATGTTTCTATGATTGTAACAAATAGTGGAGGATGTAAAGACACCTTGTTAATAGAAGATTTAATTACAGTAGAGGGTGCAACAGGAACTTTTACTTTTTCGCCTGATTCAGGATGTAATCCACTAACCGTTACCTTTGAAGCAAGTTCTGAAAACGCAGATAATTTTTATTGGGATCTTGGTAATGGAACTGTTATTGAAGGAAATGATACCATTACGTATACTTACACTCAAGCAGGGTTGTTTACTCCTATTCTTGTATTATCTAGTACTTTAGCAAGCGGTAATCAATGTTTATTACCAGCTAATACTAACGGTGCACAGGTTGAAGTAGTAAATATTATTGATATTCAGTTATCACAAAATTCTTTGCTGCTTTGGGAAGACAGTACTGCCGTTGTGAATGCAAATATTTCAGGTGGTGTAACTCCATACGATTATTTTTGGTCGCCTAACAATGCTTCCATTTCTTGTACAGATTGCTTAGATCCAACTTTTACCGGCAACGGAACCAGTTATTACTACTACTTCAATGTAACAGATAGTAATGGCTGCAAAGGAGTTGATACTTTGTATGTAGAATCAAAGTTGTGCAGTAATCCGGAAGATGAAAAAATTCCAAATATTTTTTCACCAAACGGTGATGGTAAAAATGATATTTTCAGTATACCTGGTATTTGTAAAGGTGAAACGTTACATATGGATATTTTTAATCGTTGGGGAATTTTAATGTATTCAACTGATTCGAGAAAAGATGGTTGGGATGGCAGAACAACTGCAGGTATTGAGGCGGAAGCCGGAACCTATTATTATATCATTAATCTGAAAGAAAAATCCTATAAAGGATTTTTTCAACTAATCAGATAATAAAAATATTTACGTTTATTTTAATGAAATTTTAAGTGTGTTGAAACTATTTTTTGCCCAAAAAATTTCATTGCATGCTGATCAAATAATTCTGTGCTTTCCGTCGTGAAAAATTTTTTCACTGATTTTTTTGAAATTTTTTCATCCATCTCTTTATGCCTATTTAAATAATCTTTCAAACTCTTGGCAACAATTTCACCTTGTGAAATTACTTGTATGTGTGATGGAAGGTGCTCTTTAATTTTATTAATGATTAAAGGATAATGGGTGCAACCAAGCAAAATAGTATCAATTAAATTATTTTGACTCAACAAATCATAACAGTATTTTTTTATGAAAAAATCAGCACCTTCATTATCAATTTCATTGTTTTCAATTAATGGAACCAACATTTGGCAAGCCTGTTGAACAACTTTTGTGTTTGGAAAAAACTTATTGATTTCAATCAGATAGGATTCTGAATTTACTGTTCCACTTGTTGCCATAATGCCAACAACATTTGATTTGGAGTAGTTGCCAATTATTTCTGCTGTTGGGCGTATCACACCTAATACACGTTTGTTAGGGGCAAGTTGAGGTAAATCTTTTTGTTGAATGGTTCGTAATGCTTTTGCTGAAGCAGTATTGCAAGCAAGTATGACCAGCTCGCAATTCATTTCAAACAATTTTTTTACGCACTCTAGTGTGTATTCATAAACCGACTCGAAAGAGCGTGAACCATAAGGTGCTCGGGCATTGTCGCCTAAGTAAACATAATCGTATTCCGGCATAATTTTAACCACTTCTTTCAAAATGGTTAATCCGCCAAATCCTGAATCAAAAAAACCTATTGGGCAATGTTTTTTATTGAGCATGATAATGCTGCGTAATTAATTTTTAGAGATGAAAGCGATAAAAATCTTTTTTAAAAACATAGTTTTCATTTATAAACTTGCGCCTTACCATTAGATGTTAAACATATTGGATAGGCGCAAGTTTGCAGTGGGATTTTATACTTATTTTACTTCATTACCGTTAGAGTCAAACAACAATTCTCTTTTTTTCTTGTTGATTTTTACTTCGGTTTCGTAAATAATTGTATTGTCAGAACGTTCGATTTTTTCTGCTTCCTCAATTTTTGCATTTGCATCTTTTTTTGCAAGTGCATCAATTACCGACTTTGGAAGCTCAGAAACTGCAATCTCTGTTTCTGTCTCTTTTAATTGTCCATCTATTGAATACACTGCAGAAATTTCTTTATCATTGAGGGTAAAGGATGCTTCAAAATCATTGTTATTTTCTTTTTCCCATTTTACTTTTTTAGCTGTTGGGAATTTTTGCTGAAATGCTTTTTTTACAACTTCAGGAACTTCGGTTGCATGTAAAGCTGTTGTTGAAAACATGGCTACTATTGCCACGATAATTAGTTTTTTCATTTTGATTAATTTTAAAATTATAATTTATATATACTTTGAATTTTCAGGTAAATATATCGGAGGCTTAAAAATATTACCAACAAACTCAAAATAATATGTGTTGTCAGTAAAATGAATCCATTCCGAAAGAGTTTCAACTTTTAAAGTGACTGAAATAATTATCGTTGAAAGTAAAAAGATAAAATTATTGCTGATTATAAGTTATATAAAGGTAAAAAACCCAGATTTAATGATCCGTAATGAAATCTGTAATATTCATGTCTTTATCCTCGGTAGCTTTACAGTGTGAGTATAATTGAGGAAGTCTGGGTATTATAGAAAAGTCGGATACTGGTAAAATCAGTGCGCAAATGGAATAATAAAACAAAATCAATATGCAGAAGAGTTTTTTCAAAAACAGAGATTAAATTTTAAAAAATAATTTCACAATAAATTTTATATTTTTAAAATAGTTAAAATACTTTCACTTTAACAAATATAAGCTATTTAAAGCCGAAAACAGCGTGAATGCAGCACTATTAAATTTCCTTTCTCAATCGTGCTACCGGAATATCCAATTGCTCGCGGTATTTGGCAACGGTTCTTCTTGCAATGTTATAGCCTTTTTGTTTTAAAACGGTCATTAAGGCATCATCGGTAAGTGGCTTTTTTTTGTTTTCAGATTCAATACAATCTTTCAGTATTTTTTTTACTTCACGTGTAGAAACTTCTTCGCCTGATTCTGTGCTTAAGGATTCGGAGAAAAATGATTTAAGTAAAAAATTCCCGAAAGGCGTGGTAACATATTTGCTGTTTGCAACACGGGAAACTGTTGAAATATCCAAACCAACTTTTTCAGCAATATCTTTTAAAATCATTGGTTTTAATTTGGTTTCATCGCCACTTAAAAAATATTCTTCCTGATAATTCATAATTGCATTCATGGTAACCAGCAATGTTTGCTGGCGCTGAAACAAGGCATCAATAAACCACTGAGCTGATTCGATTTTACTTTTTACAAATGTGGTTGCCTCTTTGCTTGATTTATCTTTGTTTTTTGAGTATTCGGTAAGCATTTCCAAATAATACTTGCTCAATGTCAGCTCAGGTAAATTCCGCTGATTAAGTGAAAGCTCTAATTTCCCATCCGAGTTATTTATAAAAAAATCAGGAACCACATCGCCTGCAAC
>CAZTCG010000208.1:0-4097 GCA_964612005.1 uncultured Flavobacteriaceae bacterium
TGAGCAGTTTTTTAAATATGAGCAGGTGTAAATTTATTTTTTTTATAGTATTGTTTTTCTCTGCTATTATTGTTTTTGCTCAGCAAACTCCTCGTTTTACTCAATTTACCTTAAATAATTTAGGGAACAACCCGGCCTATGCAGGGAGTCATCCAACTCAGTTAGAATTTATGGCTGGATCCCGACAACAGTGGTTTGGTTTTAAGGGAGCACCTCGAACTACTTTTTTTGGCGTTAATTATGGGTATCGTGGTAATTACAATTACAAAGGAATACATGGTTTTTCTGCATATATGGAAAGTGATAATGTTGCAGGCCTACGTAATGATTCTTATTATTTAGGCTATGCCTATCATTTTAGATTGGTTACCGGTATTAATGTTGGCTTTGGCTTAATGGCCGGAATGAGATCATTTGGAATAAGCAATAGCTTATATTATGCTGGTGATCCTGCTTTTCAATCGAGTACTGATTTTGTTAAACTTTATCCGGATATTATTCCCGGATTCAGAATGTATTCCAAACGATTTTTTCTCGACTTGAGTGTAAGGCAAATCTATAAAAATAAAATTCAGCAAAATAATCAGCAGATTGGAACGAATGCAGTTTTGACTCCACACTATTATTTTACTTATGGCAGAAAGATTAAAATGGGATATCAAAATTATGTTTTAGTTCCAGCTATTCATTTGCAGTCAAATTTAGTATCACCTCCACAGTTAGATTTAAATGCAATGATTTATTTAAAAAAGAGAATAGGCATAGGATTAAATTATCGGGTTGCCAATTCTTTTTCAGGTATTTTGCAAATCAATGTGTTTAAAAATTCAATTATAGGAATTTCATATGATTATACGACTAATAAATTTACCAATGCGTATTCTAATACTTTTGAAGTGATGTTTGGAATTACTCCTTTGAGTGGTGATGAAAAGTACAGCAGAAGCATGAATGTAGTTCAGTGTCCTTCCTTTGATTTTTAAAAAATCAGGATTAAAATTTTATTTTAATCCTGATTGTTGTACCCAGAATGGGATTTGAACCCATACACCTTACGGCACACGCCCCTCAAACGTGCTTGTCTACCAATTCCAACACCTGGGCAAAATTCTTTACAAATATGCATATTTTTTTAGGAGAACGAAAAGCAATTTTCACCACCATTTTTTTGTTCTAAAATAAATTCCCATCCCTAACATAATAGCACCCATAATGCCCATGGTAATCCAGTATCCATAAGGTGTAGAAAGTTCGGGCATATTTTCAAAATTCATTCCGTAAACACCGGCAATAAAAGTTACAGGGATGAAGATAGCCGAAATAGTAGTAAGGGCTTTCATTACCTCATTCATTTTATTAGCATTGTTTGCAAGATAAACCTCTGTCATATTACTAAGAGTTTCGCGGTACTGATCAATGGTATCAGTTACTCTGTTAACATGGTCATGCACATCGCGTAAATAAATTATATTAGTTTCACTAATTAATTCGGTATCACTGCGCATCATATTTAAAATCATTTCACGCGATGGCCAAATTAATTTTCGGGTTAGTAGCACTTCTCTTTTCAAATCATGTATTTGAAGCATCACATCTGTAGCTTTATTTTTAATAATTTCATCATCGAGGGCATCAATTTTTTCTCCTAAGCGCTCAAGTACTACAAAATAATGATCAACTACAGCATCTATTAATGCATAACACAAATAGTCAGGCCCCATCTTCCGCACCCTTCCTTTCGATTCTTTTAGTCGAACTCTAACCATTTCAAAGGCATCCCCACCTTTTGGTTCCTGAAAAGAAATTACAGTATCTTCTAATAAAACTATTCCTAAATGTTCAAAACAAACGTGATGCGATTCGTAGTATAGCATTTGCAATATGCAAACCACATAACGTGCATACTCTTCAAATTTTGGACGAGATTCTACATGAACAATATCTTCTTGAGTTAAAGGATGAATTCCGTAAGCCCTTCCTATCTCATCAATAAAGTCAAGTTTATGAATGCCATCTACATTAATCCACTTAATTAAGCTGGGCTGTATAGCTTTTAAGGTATCTGCTACTGAATAAAAAGTTTCTTCAAAATATTCTTTTTCATTAAACTGAATCAGTGTAATTTTTATCCGTTCACCTTTCTCGGTTCCTGAATAATAAAGCTCTCCTGGAGGGGCTCCGATATTATGTTTTTTTATTTTAACTCTCCTCCTCGTCATTTTCTGATTCGCTTAAAGTAGTTCCTTGTATTACTATTACTAATTCTCCTTTTATGGTTTTTGATTTAAAATAATTTAAAACAACTTGTGCTTCACCTCTTTTATTTTCCTCGAACAATTTACTCAATTCTCTTGAAACAGAAATCATTCGTTGAGGGCCTAAATGCAAAACAATTTCTTCAATTAATTTAATTAATCGATAGGGTGATTCGTATACAATAAAAGTTTTTGTTTCTTTTTTTAGTTGTTGCCACTTGGTTAATCTGCCTTTTTTTTGCGGCAAAAATCCATAAAATGCAAACTCGTTACACGGGAACCCTGAATTTACAAGTGCCGGAACAAATGCTGTTGGTCCGGGTAATGTTTCTACTGAAATACCTGCTTGTAAACAAGCTCTAACCAACAAAAAACCCGGATCGGATATGGCAGGGGTTCCGGCATCGCTCACTAAAACCGTGGAATTGTTAATGTTGATTTGTTGTACTAACTCATCAATTATTTTATGTTCGTTATGTTGATGATATGATTTAAGCGGTTTACTAATTTCGAGATGCTTAAGTAAATGCGATGTAACACGAGTATCTTCGGCCAATATCAAATCACATTCTTTTAAAACACGCATTGCGCGTAATGTAATATCTTCTAAATTTCCTATTGGTGTTGGAACGAGAATTAATTTTGCCATACCATTTAAGCTTTCATTACAGTAACAAAATTAGAATTTTGCTCATCAGATTCTACTAATCCATCTTTTAATCGAACAATGCGATGGGCATGCCTTGCAATATCCTCCTCGTGAGTTACTAAAATAATGGTATTTCCATTTTTATGTATTTCTTCAAATAAACCCATAATTTCAATTGATGTTTTTGAATCCAAATTTCCTGTTGGTTCATCAGCCAAAATAATGGCAGGCTTGTTTACTAGCGCCCTAGCAACTGCAACACGCTGACGCTGACCACCAGATAACTCATTCGGTTTATGCGTTACACGATTTGCCAGGCCTACATGATCAAGCGCCTCCAGCGCTAATTTATCGCGTTCGGTTTTTGAAATGCCTGCATACACTAATGGTAAAGCCACATTTTCTAGCGCAGTAGCTTTTGGTAATAAATTAAATGTTTGAAAAACGAATCCGATTTCTTTGTTACGTACTTCAGCCAAATCATTATCCAGCATGCCTGCAACTGCAATATTATTTAAAATATATTCGCCGGAAGAAGGGGTATCTAAACATCCTAAAATATTCATCAATGTAGACTTTCCTGAACCTGAAGGTCCCATCAAAGCAACGTATTCGTTTTTGTGAATAGATAAACTAACTGACTTTAAAGCGTGTATTGTTTCTTTGCCAATGGTATATTTACGGGCAATATTACTTAGTTTGATGATTTCCTGCATTACAACAAAGTTAGATGAAGTATTTACAAAAAAAAATGAGCATTACACATTTGTTTTAATTATTACTATCTTCTGTTTAGTAAAACGGCGCTGTTAAAATTTCATAATATACGCTGTAGTTTGTTCTAATAGTTAATTTTGAAACACATGTTCAGATTAAAAACAGGTATGGTTACTATTTTAGCAAGTATTTCAATTCTTGCCTTAATAGCTGTTCAATTATTTTGGATTTGCAATGCCGTTGAACTACGTGAAGATGAATTTAAAAATTCGGTGAATGAGGCACTGAACGATGTTGTAGAAAAGTTTGAAAAATCTGATGCCGCAGAGAAAATTAAAAAGAAAATTAAATTTAAAAAACAAGGTATAAGAAGTTACCCTTCAAACTTTAATATCAATACAATTAATCCGTTTGATTCCACTAAAAAAGATATCGCATCATTAATTAATGAAAAAATAAATGTAAATATATACGAA
>CAZTCG010000209.1:0-4048 GCA_964612005.1 uncultured Flavobacteriaceae bacterium
AATACATGTAGGCCGACACAGTAAAATAAGATCAGAAAATAAATATAGACATGGTTTTTCCATAAAGAAAAAATGGTGGGGAACATGGATAAAATTTGATGGAAATTTAAATGAAGGATTTCATATTATTTCAGGAGAATGGGATAAAAATTACCTTAAATTTTATTTAAACGGTGAATGCATAGCGTATAGCAAAATTAAAATGGATGAACCAAAACACTTGGTTGTAAATTTTGCGGTGCCTTCAAACGATGGTTCGTTCAAACCCGGTCCTGATAAAAACATTCGAATCTGGTCTAAAGAAAAAACCAATTCAAAAAATTCTAAAACCAATTTTAAAAGTACTGAAAATGAAATCCCAAAAACAAGATTAATCAGTAAATCAAGTATGCATTATGGTAAAAAAACTGATCATGAATTCGAAGGAATTATTATTAGTTTATTCCCGATAACTGAAAATGAATTTGAATTAAGAATTCTTGGAAAAAAATTACCTAGTAATGCAAAATTTAAAATTGTAGAAAATGATACCGTTAAACGTATTGAAGATTTAAAATTTGGCACTAGGAATATAAGAATTGATGAACATCAAAAAATAACACTGGAAGTTTACGGTAAAGAATTTAATATTAGGTAAAAGTTAAATTAATTCCCAAGTAAAATCACTTAACAGTTTTACAGACTGGATAAAATGTAAATCTTCATTTTTGCTTCTGCCCCACTCGTCCGGTCCAATCATCATTAAGTGATATACCGAATGTTTTTCATACAAATGATATATATGTCCAATAAATGGTTCAAACGACATTTTAGACTGATAAATTTTTTCGCTTATTTCTTTTCGTTTTTGAATTTCGTTTGCCTGATGAGCCAATAATTCCAATTGCTTTTGAATTTGATGCAACTGTGAATTGGTTTGCTCATACATTGCAGAGAGCGCTCTTGATTTTATCTTCCCTTCATCTTCCGTCTTCACCATGATACTGCCAATATTATGAGGATAAGCTAACAAACCAGGGAATTCAGCTACTTTATCTTTATCAATCGGATTTATCATTGTTTTATTTTTATATTATTTAATTAAACAAAATTAAAACCTAAATAACTTAAGAATTCTTTTTTAGTTTCAGGTAACAAAAACTTACCACCATAGTAAGAAGTAACTGTAGATGATGTATCGTCCTTAATTCCCCTTGAAGAAACACATAAATGTTTAGCATCAATTATTACAGCAATGTCTTCCGTTTCTAAAACTCTTTTTAATTCATTAGCAATTTGAATAGTTAATCGTTCCTGAACTTGAGGTCGTTTTGCAAAATAATTTACAATACGATTTAGTTTAGATAACCCAATTACTTTACCTGATGAAATATAAGCCAAATGTGCTTTACCAATTATAGGCACAAAATGATGTTCGCAATTACTGTAAAATGAAATATTCTTTTCAACCAGCATTTGATCGTACTTGTACTTGTTTTCAAACAATGCTACGCAAGGTTTATTTTCAGGATTAAGTCCGGAAAAAATTTCCTCTACATACATTTTTGCAACACGCTTTGGCGTACCCTTTAAACTATCATCATTTAAATCCAATCCTAGAGTGTTCATTATTTCTCTAAAATGATGTTCAATTTTTTGTATTTTCTCCTTTTCGCTTAATTCAAAAGCATCCTTTCTCAATGGAGTCTCAATTGAGGTAAACAAATGATTATCTCCAATTTCCTGATCATCGATTAATGATAACTCAATTCCTTTATTATTTATCAATTCATTTATTGAAATTTCATTGGTATTCATAATTAATTGTTTAAAGGGTTAATATTCTTTTCACAAATATACTGTTTTTTGTTTAACTTTTACAACTCAATGTTAAACAATTTAAATTTAAGTAAAATTCACAATTGATAATAATTTATGAATAGTACTAATAACAATTCAGAGAGAAAAAAATTAGTCGAAGGAATTTAACTCCATTTCACATAAATCAAAAACAGCATAGGTAGAATAATTGAGCCATTCACCCAAATTAATATAAACTGCTTGTTCGTTTACTTTTAAATTTAATGGGAGGTGACGATGACCAAAAACAAAGTAATCAACATGTTGTTTTTTTAAGTAATCTTTACAATAAATGAGCAGCCATTCATTTTCTTCACCTTTAAAAACATCATCTTTTTTCCCGGTTGATGCTCTGCTGCTTTTACTGAAATAATTGGCCATACCAAAGGCAAAATTTGGATGAATACGTGCAAACAGCCATTGGCAGATATTACTTGCAAAGAACTTTTTTAGAAATTTATATTTATAATCACCGGGTCCTAAACCGTCGCCATGTCCAATTAAAAATTGTTTACCTGAAAAAGTTCTTAAAATAGGTTTTCGATGTACAGTTACACCTATTTCCTTTTCAAGATAATCGTACATCCACATATCATGATTGCCGGTAAACACATTCACTTTTATTCCTTTATCACAAATACTTGCTAATTTTCCTAAAAAACGAGTAAATCCCTTAGGTATGGTATATTTGTATTCAAACCAAAAATCGAATAAATCTCCAACCAGAAAAATTTCTTCGGCATCCTTTTCTGCCATTTCTAACCACTTAACAATTTTATCCTCACGCTCCCTACTTTTTTGAAAAGTTGGAACACCCAGATGAAAATCAGAAGCAAAATATATTTTCTTTTCGGTCATTAAAACGGTAACGTATTTTTTAAGATTTCAAATGGATTTGCACGTTGAAGATAAAAAGTAAATCGGATTTGATCTGCATACCTATTTAATTTATTCAATTTTTGAGCATCAACTATGTTTTGAGAATTTAATATTGGGAAATATATTTCTGCAATATCTTTTATTATAGGCAAACAAATACCTGCGGAATAAAGAAGTTCAGGAGTTTTTAATCCAATTGCATTATACATACCTATATCTGTGTATAAGTAAAAAGGTAATTTAAATAACTTAGGCGTTTTGATATTGCAAGCAACAATCCAGTCATCGCTTTGACCCAAAGGAGTGTACGCTTTAAATGCACCATCTGTTTCTGTGAATTGCTGAGCAGAAACATTTGGTAAAACAGCACTTCTTCCAAAATAAAAATTATCAAACGCATAATCCTGAAAACCGCTTTGACCACTCATTCTGAATCGGTAATCGCCACTTAATGTATTTCCGAAAAACTTACCTGCAAATAAACGAACATGAGCTTTTTTGCCTTTTGAAATGGTATGGAAATAATTAAACGTTGCAGATAATTTTGTAACATCATCTATAAATTGCGATGTTACATTTACATCAAATGGATGAATGGTTCGTTTGTTTTTTAACAAATATGAAACTTCATAAAACTGATTTTCTTGTACAACTTTTTTAGGTTCGTAATCCGTATTAATTGAAGTTGACTGATACTTTATAACATCGTTAAATAGTATAACTGATCTGAGTTTAATATATTGAGTAACTGGGCTTCTTAATGCTCTTTTTTTAAGTTCGCCTACAATAAATGGAGCTATTTTATTGTAATGAAGCAGTTCAGGAGAATTATCATAGGCAAATCTGGCTGATTGAGTTCCGATTATAACTTTTCTGAAAATGTGATTAAAAACCAAATTAAATTTCACATTAGAATACCCTGCAATAGTTTTGTTTTTAAAATCGTAAAGTGGCGAAAATTCAACTTCCATTTTTTTATTAAAAAACAAATGATTGTACAATGAAATACCTGCCATAAAACCATTGTAATTATTATAACCAATTAATGGCATCCAATACAATTGATTTTGATATGGGTCATCTAATGATGCAATAAAAGGAAGTTTAACAGGTTCAGTTTTTTTAAATAATCCTTTAACCGATGCTGTGTTATTTTTTCTATTCGTTTCGGGCATAAAATGTAAAGCATCTATTTTAAATTCATCCACATCAAGTACCGGATAGTTAATGGTTTGTTTGCATTTGAATCCATCTAACCAAATCATCGCTTTCATTTGATTATCTTTTAATGCACTTAGCGCAATTGGCCCAGAAATTTGTCCTTTATTTT
>CAZTCG010000210.1:0-2485 GCA_964612005.1 uncultured Flavobacteriaceae bacterium
GAACAAACGCGGTGCCGATTTGGGTGAATGCTTTTTTTAGGACAGCCAGGTGGAATGGCTGACCGTAAAGAAAAAAGCAGAGAGCGAGAGCAATCGTTTGTTCTTGATTTCTTTTTGCTACTTTTTCTGTATCAAGACAGAAAAAGTAGAGGATAAATAAATAATGATTTAACAGTGAAAGCTAATTAAATAACAAAGCAATACCAATGCTGCTAAAAAGAAAAATAACACTATTCCTACTTTGCTTCACCGCATTGTGGCAAGTGGTATTTTCTCAGCAGCAAAGCAATTCCACCCAATTCTTCTGGAACCAGTTTTTAATTAACCCTGCTTATACCGGCACATTACATTATAACCCAATTCAGCTTGGTTACCGCAAGCAATGGCAAAATTTTAATGGCAGCCCCGAAACATTTACTTTCGGAGGACATGCTGCACTCAATAAAAACATGGGATTTGGTGGCATGGTCATTAAAGATAACATGGGAGGTGCCTTTTCGCAAACTGCTTTTAACGCTCAGTTTGCGTATCGCATACATTTTGGGACGGGCAATTTTATTTCGGCAGGCGCTACCGCTTTACTTAATCAGGTGGTGTTTGATAATTCTAAAATCACAACACTCAATAGCAATGATCCCACTTTTCAAGGCACTGTACAAAAAAGCACTGCTCCTGATTTTTCCTTTGGGTTGTTACTTCAACTGAAACACAACTTTCAATTGGGTGTAAGCTCGCAACAAATAACTCAAGGCAAATTAAGCTCTTTCAATACAGTTCAAGGTGAAGTAAATACCCTGCTTCGGCAGTATAACGCTCAGCTGGCTTATCGTTATCGGGGTTCAAAAAATCTTACATTCGAAACTTCTGCATTGCTTAAAACTACAGATATTAAATTGATGCAAGTGGATATAAATGTAAAAGCTTGGTATCAAAACATGGTTATGCTTGGTGCGGCCTATCGTAATGATGATGCAGTATCTATACTGGCTGCATTTAAATACAAAAAAATATTTTTTGCCTATAGTTTTGATATAACAACAAGTACCATTCGCGCTTACCAAAATGGATCACATGAAATTATCATTGGTTATCATTTTCAAAACAGGCACAATCCTCCACCCGATACAAGTTTTAAGAAAAAATCAGGAAGGAAATTCATTGCGCAAGTTTTATTGAACAACAACAAACCGGTTGATCATTTAAAATTATTTTTAGTGGATAAAAACGGTTCTGTTCAGGATTCTACAACTACTAATACCAAAGGAAAATTTTTATTTTACTTGCTTGATAGCATCAATAATTATATGATAGATGCAGAAGAATTGAATAATGATTTTAGCGATAAAAAATATAAAATTGTTCAGGATAAAAAAGTGATTGCGGTAAGTTCACCTTTCAATGGCAAACATCGTTTTAACTTTAAGCTATTAGATGCAGAAAAACCTATACTGAACGAACAAAAAGAAGAAGAAGGAAATTTTGAAGCCTTTGTTTTTTATCAAAAGAAAAATGAACCTGTTGATCACCTCAAACTCTTGTTGCTCAACAAATACGGTAAAACAATTGACTCCACATTTACTGATGTATCAGGTAAATTTAAATTTATACATATTGATAGCATCAATAATTTTATAATTGAAGCCAGCGAAGATCAGGCAGAGTTAAGCGATAAAAAATACAAGATGGTTAAAGATGGGAAGACAATTGCAGTAAGCAGTCCTTTCAACGGTAAACATCGATTTAATTTCAAGCCACTTGATGCTGAGCAACCTAAATTAGAAGTAGAAGAAATTAATGAAGATGATTTTACTGCCTTCGTTTACTATCAAAATAACAATAAAGCAGTAGAGCAATTGAAATTATTTTTACTCGATAAATATGGTGTAATGAAAGACTCTTCAATCACTGATAAATCAGGCAAGTTCAAATTCCGTCATCTCGATAACATTGCTAACTACTTAATTGAAGCAGATGATAAAGATGGATCACTGCAAAACAAAAAATATAAAATTGTAAAAGATGGAAGAGTGATTGCTGAAAGTTCTCCTTTCAATGGCAAACATCGTTTCGAATTTCAGCACCTTATTGCCGATAAACCAAAATTGAGTGATGAAGAAGTAAGCGATAACTCATTTGATTTAAAACTTCAGGAAAAAGAAATGTTTGGAGAAATATTAAGTAATAAAACTACTCCATTAAAAAAAGTAAAAGTATATCTTACAAATGAGAAAGGTCAAAAACTAGATTCTACGTATACTGATGATAAAGGCAAGTTTAAATTTAAACACCTCAGTAATGCTGCTCAATATCTTGTAGAAGTTGATGAAAATGACACACAACTGAAGCAACAAGATTTTAATTTAAAATTAGATGGACAACAAACCCAGCAAATTAAAACTGCTGAAGGTAAAATAGTATTTAAAAAGCTAAATGCAGAAGCGCCTATATTAAAAGATGAACAGCAAAAAGAAACTAATCTTGGCGG
>CAZTCG010000210.1:2585-3999 GCA_964612005.1 uncultured Flavobacteriaceae bacterium
GTAATTCTATCTAAAAACAACACGGCTATTCCACGAGTTAAAGTTTATCTGGTAGATAAAAATGGCGTTAAGCGCGATTCTGCGTACACCGATGAAAAAGGAAAATTTGTATTTAAGCAACTGGATAATGCAGCTAACTACTTAATAGAAGTTGATGAACAAGATACCAGAATTAAAGATCAATTATTTACCATACAGCAAAATGGAAAAAGCATGCAAATTGCAAAAGTAATTGATGGCAAGAAACTCTTTAAATTGCTGGATGCAGAAGCCCCAACATTAGTTGATGAAAAAATAAATGATGCATTAATCAATGGACAATTGTATTCTGCTTATTACAAAACCATTGCAAATGCAAAAGTTTATCTGAAAGATAAATCCGGAAATAAAATAGATTCGGTATACACCGATGAAAAAGGAAAATTTGTATTTAAACAATTGGATAATGCAGCCAACTATTTAATAGAAGTTGATGAGCAGGATACACGCATTAAAGAACAGGTTTTTATTTTGAAGCAAAACGGTAAAACTAGTGTAGTGCAAAAAAACAATACGGAGCCAAGAGTGGTCAGTACAACTTTAGCTGATAAAAAAGAAAATAATTTGCCAGCTGAAAAAAATGGCATACCTGATTTTGTGGCTTTGCAATCTAACGATGATGATAAGGATGGAATTATTAATCATGACGATTTATGTCCACATTTAGCAGGGGATAATGAAAATAAAGGTTGTCCGGCACTTACAAAAGCGCAATTGGATGCTATAGCAAAAGCAACACATGAAATAGAATTTGAAAATAACAGCTGTACTATAACCAAAGAATCTTATCCTGCAATTGATTCATTAGTTTCGATATTAAAAAGTGACACTCATTTAAAACTTCGTATCACTGGTCATACCGATGCTATTGGCAACGACTTATTTAATATTGCACTTAGTAAAAAGCGTGCCGAGTCAATTGCCAATCAATTAAAATTAAAAGGAGTATCATCTTCAAGTATTGAAATTGAATATTTTGGTAAAACAAAACCAATTGGAGACAATAACAGTGAAGAAGGCAGAAAGAAAAACAGGAGGGTTGAATTCCTGTTTATTTACGATTAACAAAAAGGTAGAACAACTTATTTAGGGTCTATTTAGAAATAAGTAAGTATTTGTAAATAATAATATTAAACTTTAATTTTTAAAAACAAATTCAAGTTATTTACATAAAAACATTAAAAACCTTTGCATTAATAATTATGTTTTTTCTTTTTTTGGCCCCTTCGACGTCGCTCAGGGTAAACTCAAAAAGAAACAAAAAACTCCCGGCTGCAGACCTCATCCCAGACCTCTCCTAAGGAGAGGGTGAAAAATAGGAATTTTTTATTTATTGATTTTTGCAAGGCTTCGCTGCGCAAAAATCTACGTATCA
>CAZTCG010000211.1:0-3956 GCA_964612005.1 uncultured Flavobacteriaceae bacterium
ATAATCTAATTGATTTTGCATAATTTTATAATATGCCTCAACAGATGTTTCGTACATGTTTTCTTTAAAATTTCTGAAATAACCTAATGCAACTTGATCAGCCAATTGAGGCAAAATATTATTTGTTACAGGTGTCCAAATATCTAATGGTGTTGCCGCAGCAGTATTCGAAACTAAGTGTAGGTATTGCGCCATTCTGTTATAACTTGCTTTTATTGAACTTTCATCAGTTAATGAAAGTTTAAAAGAAAATCTTGGTTCAAAATTTCCATAATTTTTAATGGCTGTATTACTTGCAAACGATTTTTTCTCTTTTAGTCTTTTACGAGTGTTTGCAATAGTGTCGTGATAATAAAATGCAGTATCTGCAATGTAGTTAAACAAGCTATATCTTAAACCATACTGTAAAGAAAATCTATCGGTTATTTTTTGCTCATTATCAATATAGATAGCTGATTCCAAACCATTTTTATTATCCAGGCCGATTTTGATTTTATCTCCGCTGGCTTGTGTAACCGTAGCCTCACCCGGTTTAAAATTATACCAAGTAGATTGCCCGCCAAATCGAATGGTATTTTTTGCATTGAGGTAATAAATAAATTCTGGCTTAAAACTATAATTGATAATATTAGAACCCCAATCAAATCGGGTAGCATCGTATTCGTTTTTAAAGCCCAGAAAATAATTGTATTTACTGTAATAAAATGTGGAATTAAGAAATAATTTTTCTCCAAAAATATGATTCCAACGAGCTGTAGCAGTTGCATTACCCCAATCAAATCGAAACCCGGCACCAAATACATCTTGCCCAAAATATCCACTTAAAAAGATTTGATTTTTTTTGTTAATTCTCCAATTTACCTTCCCTGTTAAATCATAAAAATAGAATTGAGCGTCTTTTAAATCAGGTAATTTTTTATTGATGATTGGCTTAGTTAAAAAATCAATATAGCTTCTTCTCCCCGCAATAATAAACGATGCTTTATCTTTTTTAATTGGAGCTTCAATAGAAAAACGGCTAAAAATTGTTCCAACTCCACCACTACCTTCTAATTTTTTATTATTACCTTCTTTCATTCTAATATCTAATAAAGAAGATATTCTTCCTCCATATTGTGCAGGGATACCTCCCTTGTAAAGTTTTACATCCTTTACTGCATCCGGATTAAATACTGAGAAAAAACCGAACAAATGAGAGGAATTAAAAACCGGTGCCTCATCCAATAAAATTAAATTTCCATCAATATTTCCGCCCCTTACATTAAATCCACTACTCCCCTCACCTACGGTAGTTACTCCAGGAAGTAATTGAATACTTCTAACTACATCAACTTCCCCAAGTAAAGCCGGTATTTTATTAATTTGTTTAATATCTAATTTAACCGTACTCATCTCCATGCTTTTTACATTCTGATTTTCCTTTTCACCTGAAATGGTAACTTCTGTTAAGGTTGTTTTTTCATCTTCAGTTAATTCTATATCTAGTGAAAGATTTGAAGTAATTTCAATTTCTTTTTCAATGGTTTTATATCCTATATAAGAGTAAACTAGCGTATTTTTACCTTGTTTTAAAGAGATAGAATAAAAACCGTAAACATTTGTTGTAGCAGCAATTGCAGTTCCTTTGGCATAAACAGTTGCTCCAATCATTGATTCGCCATTTGAAGCATCTTTTACATATCCACTAACAGCATAATTTTGGGATTTCAAAATAGATGTAAAAGTAAAGAGAAGTATTAATAAAAATATTTTTTTCATAAAGTGATGCAAAACTATACAAGTAGTTTTAAAAAGCTCTTTAGTTTTTATCAATTATGAATAATGTGGATTTGATTTAACAAATTTTACATAAACAATAAAACTAATGTTTAATTATTTTTTGTTTAAATCGAGATTTAATGAAAAAACATGACTGTAAGGAGCTATTGAAATATTAGCCATGTTTGTAAATGCATAGTTTAATGCTACTGCTTTATACTTAATTCCAACACCCATATTAGGTTGAATGGTTTTTATTTTTTGATTATAGTTATTCGTATAAATTTGATAATTATTTAATCCAAAACGGAGAAAAATTAAATTGATATAACCAACCTCAATTCCTAATGAAGGATCAATACTTAGAAGATTTGTTTTAATTAATGTGTTACGCTTACCATCAAAAGTTGTTGTTAAATTAACTTCAGATATTAATTGAATTTTATTTTTCCAAAATGATTTTTTATTCGAAATACCTCCAATTATTCTTGGAACAGTGAGCTCTACATTATTTTGAGGAATTTCATTTCCTGTTAGTGCAAATGCATTTTTAGTGTTTTCATCTAATGTATAGGACCAAGCATTAAATGTTCCGGTTATATCTTTTCCTACAACAGCTATTTTCCAATCTTTAGTTATTGCATGATTAATTCCAAGATCAATTCCAAAACCCCATGAATTGGCAAAATCACCAATTCTTCTTCTAATAATTTTGACATTCGATCCAACTTGAATACCTTTCAGTTTGTAGATTTTTTTTGAGTACGATAGAATAGCTGCAAAATCAGTAGCATTAAACTTTGATATTTTATCATAATCTACATTACCATTTGCATCAACCAGCTGAGTTGTATTAGGAATATTATCGACTCCAAATCGAATCAAACTTATAGCTCCAACACTATTAGAATCTAATCTTAATGCTAAAGCACCGTAATCGTATTTTGCAATACCAGCAAAATAATCAGAGTGCATTAAACCAATTTGAATTTTAGATTTTTGATTGATTAAACCTGCCGGATTCCAATAGGCAGATGTTACATCATCTGAACTGGCAACAGCTGCATTTCCCATAGAAAGTTGCTTAGCCCCTACTCCAATTGCTAAAAATTCATTGCTATACTTTAAAATCTGAGCGTTAGAAAATAATACAGCAAATAAAAAAATTATATGTAATGAAATTTTTATCAAAGTAATTAACTAACGAATAATATTGAGTTTTATTATTTGAAACAAAAAAT
The DNA here is from genome assembly GCA_964612005.1 of uncultured Flavobacteriaceae bacterium. GTDB lineage: Bacteria > Bacteroidota > Bacteroidia > B-17B0 > Aurantibacillaceae > JADJDM01. The sequence goes on from CAZTCG010000211.1 coordinate 3,000, forward strand.
CCCCGAACGGGGATTTTCTTTAATACTTGCTAAATCCAGATCGCTCTGAAATTTTGTGTTCAATAAGTAATCCTACACAAGCACCATCCATTGGTTTTCCTTTAGCTTGAGTAGCATCTCCTGCCGGAACAGAAACTTCAATCAACAAATGCCTAGTGCTATTTGATTGAAATTCGAATTGCTGTGCATTTTCATTTTTAGCATTATCAAAAAGTTCTTCTTTTGTTTTTGCATCAAGAATTTTAAAATTCACCTGAGCTCCAGCTGTTTCACAACATAGAGATAGTCTGTAATCCATTCCTTTGTAAATTACACAACGTAACTTAGATATACTTCCTTGAGAAAATAAGCCACTGCGAGACTGAGAATTATATAAAAATTCTCTTTTATCATCTTTAGCTGACCCAGGCTCACAATGTTCTTTATGAAAATTAGCACAAATACTTGATTGTGATATAGCTTTTTTAGGATAGTTAATTACTAACGCTAAAAATAAAAGTGCAATTACTTTTTTCATTTTATTTTACAGTTGTGTAAGAGTTTCTAATTGTTTTAACTTTTTCGGAAATTGATTTATATTGAATTTCAGTAATTTCTATATTTGTACCACCGCCTAAAACTTTTACTCCTTGAGATCCAGTTGAAGCTGCAACTTCAGTTTCCTTTAAACCGTCATAATCAGTTTTTAAATTATTTAAGTCTTTAATTACTTCTGCAACTGAAGCATCTGATTCAAACTTCTTCATAAATTCGATGATGTTATCCAAAGTATATTTTTGATCTGCAATTCGTTGTGTTGCGGGATTTTTAGCATCAAACTTATTTAAGTTAGTAACAATATATAAGCTTTCAATATAACCACCTGCAACCATTAACGCTAATGTACTTCCTTGTTTTCCTTTTTGAAGGTCTTCAAATGAATTGTAATATAAATCATCAGTAATAGAAGCCAAAGAA
>CAZTCG010000212.1:0-3943 GCA_964612005.1 uncultured Flavobacteriaceae bacterium
ATACTCATCCACCAAAATGTATTTGAATTTATCCTGATATTTAATCAAAACATCAGGAAAATCGCGCATTAAAATGTTGGTGTTAAACAACAAATCATCAAAATCCATAGCACCTGCTTTGAAACAACGTTTTGCGTAGGCCTCATAAACAAAACCCATCAAAGGTTTCTGAGAGTTTCTGTCCTCTGCCTGGATGGTAGTATTGTTTTGATATTGTTTGTATGAGATGAGATTATTTTTTGCAGATGAAATTCGGTTCAATACCAAAGAAGGTTTATATACTTTATCATCTAGATTAAGTTGTTTCAACACTTCCTTAATTACGCTTTTACTGTCATCAGTATCGTAAATAGTGAAGTTGGATGGATAACCTAATTTTTCTGCTTCAAAGCGAAGTATTTTTGCAAACACGCTATGAAATGTTCCCATCCAAAGTGAGCGTGCTTTGCTATCGCCAATTAACCTACCAATACGAGATTTCATTTCGCGGGCAGCTTTGTTGGTAAAGGTTAAAGCCAACACATTAAATGGGTCTACACCTTTTTCAATAAGATGCGCGATGCGAAACGTAAGTACTCGGGTTTTACCGGAACCAGCACCGGCAATAATCATTACCGGACCTTCAGTAGTAATGGCTGCATGTTTTTGTACCGGATTGAGTTGATCAAGAAAATGTGAATCAGTTGTCATGAGGACTTAAAGATAATTGAAAAAAACTGCATATTATTTTCCAATTTTCAACAATATGTGTTTTGAAAAATAAATCTTTTAAATACTTTAAAAAGTTAAAATCTCAATTATTTATAATAATGAATTTACTCATGTTAAACAAAAAGTGATAGAATTATTTTCGTTCAAAAAAAATGGAACAACAGTTTGTGAAATCGCTAATTGGGGATGAGATTTATCCTTGTTTTTCTGTAATTATTCCGCTTAAAAATAGTATTAGTGAACGAAATTGGAATCAACATATGATTGAAAAAATACATAAAACAGTTAGTATGAAAATTAGAGAAGAATTTGAACATGATATTGCCGAACAATTAGAAAATAATATTACTCAATTGATTACTCAAATTAAACCAAAAGAAAAAAGAAAGGGAATAGGATTGTTTTTTACCCCTTTTAGTAAAAGATTAATCGAGTTTCCGTTTGAGGTAAAAGAGAAAATCGTTGTTGATGATCATTTTGAATTAAAAGATATTTATTATTTATCCGGCATTTCCATAAATTATTTACTGCTTGATTTAAATGATAAAAAAATTTCTTTATTCGAAGGATTTGAAAATGAATTAAGAGAAATTATTGATCAAAATTTCCCAATTAAAATTACAGATGATTATGAATATGCACGGCCAAGCATTGCAACATCTTTTGGATATGGTCTTCAAAACACAGAAGATGATTTGGATAAAATAAAGTATAAACGATTTACTTTTTTTGTAAAACAATCGGTAAAACGATTAAATCTATATATGATTAAAAATCAAGTTTTGTTTATAAGTGGAAATCAAAAAGAAATTTCATTGTTTAAACATCAAACAGATTTTAGTAATAAAATATCAGGAGAATTACATGGAGATTTTATTCATCAGACAGTGTTAGAAAAACAAATTTTATTAGAAACTACTATTAAAAAATACATTAATAACGAAGAGAAAAAATTGATTGAACGTTTAGATGATGCTTTTGGAAAGGATTTGGCGGTATGTGGTATTCAAGAAGTTTGGAATGCAGCTAAGGAAGGTAATGGGTTAATTTTATTAGTTGAAAAAGATTTTGAAATTGCAGGATACGAAGTGAGTTCTGAGCCGAAATTATATTTGTCTCCACCTGATCAAGAGTATGATTTAGTAAGAGATGCAGTTGAAGATTGCATCTCTACAGTAATTTCAAAGGGCGGAAAGGTAGTGGTTTTTGAAAATGGAAAATTAAATAGATTTAATAAAATAGGCTTGATTTTGAGGTATAAAAATTAATCTTTCAATTTTTTAGGTAAGCTGTCATAAACCAGTTGGTAACTATGATCGATCCATTTTTTTAGTTCATTTTTATTCATTGTGCCATCGCAATAAATAGTGTTCCAATGTTTCTTATTCATGTGATAACCTGCTATTACACACGAGAATTGTTCTCGTAATTGTATAGCTAATTCCGGATTACATTTTACATTGAATTGTAAAGGACGAGATGTTATATCGGTAAGCAAGAAAACCTTACCCATTACTTTAAACACAAGTGTTTCCTCATTAAAAGGAAAAGATTCATCAACATGTTTTTTGCACATGCAATAATCTCTGAGTTCTTCAATATTCATTTTTTTTCTTACATTTTTGTCAATAAAAAAAGCGGTTTTAAAAAACCGCTTTTATAATGTCAGAAAAGAGTATTATTTTACTGCCTCTAAACTGATTTCTACGTTCGCATCTTTTGGCAAACGACGTGCTTCAATTGTTGCGCGAGCAGGAAAATTACTAGTAAAATAAGCACTATACACCTCATTTACCTGAACAAAGTTGTTCATATCACTCAAAAAAATGTTTGTTTTAACAACATTTTCATAAGTCATTCCGGCAGCTTTTAAAATTTCACCTAAATATTCCATTACTTGTTTGGTTTCATCTTTAATGGAAAGTTTCATCAACTTATTAGTTTGTAAATCCAAAGCAATAGTTCCTGAAACATACAAAGTATCACCTGCCAAAACAGCTTGGTTATAAGGCCCTATTGGTGCCGGTGAATTGGGTGTCATGATTATTTTTTTCATGTATTTGTAAATTAATTTAAAAATTAAAGTGTTCCTCTTAATGCTTGTTCTCTTTCAATAGATTCGAATAATGCTTTGAAATTTCCTGCGCCAAATCCTTTTGCACCCTCACGTTGAATGATTTCGAAGAATAGGGTAGGGCGGTCTTCTACTGGTTTAGTGAAAATTTGCAGTAAGTATCCGTCTTCATCACAGTCGATTAAGATTCCATGTTTTGCAAGTGTATCAATATCTTCTTTTACACCCGGAATACGAACTTTAACATCATCGTAATATGCTTTTGGAGGTGCAGATAAAAACTCAACGCCTCTTGAGCTTAATTGTTGAACAGTAGTTAAAATATCATCTGTTGCAACAGCGATATGCTGAACGCCTGAACCTTCATAGAATTCAATATATTCTTCGATTTGTGATTTTTTCTTTCCTTCTGCTGGCTCATTGATTGGGAATTTAATTCTTCCGTTTCCGTTAGCCATCACTTTACTCATCAAAGCTGAATATTCAGTATGAATTTGTTTGTCATCAAAAGTTAACAGATTTATGAATCCCATCACTTTTGAATACCAATCTACCCAAATATTCATCTCATTCCAACCCACGTTTCCAACCATATGATCGATATATTTTAAACCTGTTGTTGTTGGGTTGTATTCTGATTTCCATTCAACGTAACCAGGTAAAAAAGTACCGTTATAATTTTTACGTTCAACGAACATGTGTACTGTTTCCCCATAGGTGTAAATACCGGATCTAACAACGTATCCATTTTCGTCTTCTTCGCGTGTTGGTTCCATAAATGGTTTTGCGCCACGTTTTACAGTTTCTTCAAATGATTTGGTTGCATCATCCACCCAAAGTGCGATAACTTTTACACCATCGCCATGTTTTGCTAAGTGTTGGTTGATTGGAGAAGAAGAATTTAGTGGTGTTAAGACTATTCGTATTTTATCTTGTTTTAAAACATAAGATGCATACTCTCTGCATCCAGTTTCTAAACCTTTATAAGCAAGAGATTGAAAACCAAAAGCAGTTTTGTAATAGTGTGCTGCTTGTTTTGCATTACCTACATAAAATTCTACATAATCAGTACCATTTAATGGCAGGAAATCTCCGGCATCTTGATAAATTTTTTCTAAAGTTGGTGCTACGTCTTTTGTATTCATTTTTTAATTTTTT